>CAZFUO010000001.1:0-23553 GCA_964522065.1 uncultured Bacteroidales bacterium
AATGGCTCTTTTCCGATAGAATTTTGGTGGGCATTTATACCTGCAATGATTCCTTGCCCTGCAGCTTCTTCATAACCTGTTGTTCCGTTGATTTGACCGGCAAAAAACAGGTTTTTTATCAGTTTGGTTTCTAATGTATGCTTTAATTGAGTAGGATCGAAGAAATCATATTCAATTGCATAGCCTGGTCTGAAGATTTGTACGTCTCTAAAGCATTTAATTGCTTTTAGTGCTTCAATCTGGGTTTCAAGTGGGAGAGAAGATGAGAATCCGTTTAGATAATACTCTTCAGTATTTTCTCCTTCTGGTTCTAGAAATAATTGATGACTGTTTTTATCGGCAAAAGTTATGATTTTTGTTTCAATACTTGGACAATATCTTGGTCCAATACTTTGTATTTGGCCATTGTATAAAGGTGAGTCTTCAAGACTGTCTTTTAATATTTCATGTACTTTTTCATTAGTGTAACAAATCCAGCAATTTCTTTGTTTCAGTTCTCTGGGTTTGAAATCAAGATATGAAAATTTATGAAATACAGTTTCGCCAAATTGCTCTTCCATATCTTCAAAATGTACAGATCTGCCATCTATCCTTACAGGTGTACCAGTTTTCATTCTATCTGTTTTAAAACCTATTTTTTTTAGGTTTTCAGTCAATCCAAAAGAAGCCGGTTCTGAAATTCTTCCACCCGAAAACTGATTTTTTCCAATATGTATTTTACCGTTAAGAAATGTTCCTGCAGTGAGAATGACTGTTTTTGATTTGAAAAATACATTCATTGAAGTTATAACTCCCTTAACTTCTCCTTCTTCAACAACTATGTCGTTTGCTGTATCCTGCCAGAAATATAGATTGCTGGTTTTTTCAAGCATATTTCTCCATTCCTCCGTAAATTTCTGCCTGTCGCTTTGAGATCTGGGGCTCCACATTGCCGGACCTTTAGATCTGTTAAGCATTCTGAATTGTATAGCCGTTTTGTCGGTAACTATACCTGTATATCCGCCAAGTGCATCAATTTCTCTTACTATTTGTCCTTTTGCAATACCGCCAATTGCAGGATTGCAACTCATTTGTGCAAACTTGGTCATGTCCATTGTTATTAGCAGTGTTTTTGACCCTAAATTTGCAGCAGCAGCTGCAGCTTCACAGCCTGCATGTCCAGCTCCGATTACAATTACATCGTATGTAAAATTCATTAATTATAGAGTTTTTAAAATTTCTAATGATTCGTTTTCAAGTTTTCTCATTTTATGAGATTCAGTTTCTGTCTTGTCTTTATATCCACATAAATGTAAGATTCCATGAATTATTACTCTTGCAAGTTCTTCTTCATATGAAGTATTAAATTGTTTTGAATTTGAAAAAACTGTATCAAGACTTATATATAAATCGCCCGATAAAATCGGATTTTCTGAATAATCAAATGTAATTATATCTGTAAAATAATCATGATTGAGGTAGTCTTTGTTTACTTCAAGTATTTTTTGATCATTACAGAATATATAGTTGATTTCACCACATGTTTTTCCTTCTTTATAAGCTACATTTTCTATCCAGGTTGATATCCTGCATTTATTAATGTCAGGTAAAAGAACATGTTCAGTATAAAAGTTTATCATATTATTTATGCGAAAAATATATAAGCGAGTAAAATTGCTGCGATTACACCGGCTAAATCTGCTATTAATCCTGCCTGTACTGCATAGCGGGTTTTTTTAATTCCTACAGATCCAAAGTATAATGCAATAATATAAAATGTAGTGTCTGCAGCACCCTGAAATAAACATGATAAATGTCCGGTGAATGAATCGGGTCCATGAGATTTCATTGCTTCTACCATCATTGCTCTGGCGCCGCTTCCACTAAGAGGTTTCATCAATGCTGTAGGAAGTGATTCGACAAAGTTCGTATTAATGCCGATGAATTCAAACAACCACCTTAACATATCTGTTAGAATGTCCATTGCACCTGAGGCTCTGAATACACCTATGCCAACAAGCATTCCTACAAGATAAGGAATTATTTTTATTGAAGTTTCAAAACCGCCTTTTGCACCATCAATAAAGGCTTCCCATACATTAACCTTTCTGAATAATGCACCTGTGAAAAATATTATAATAATGAGAAATATTGTAAGGTTACTTAATATTGCTGAATATTTAGTCATGTCATCGTTTGAAAGGCCTGAGAACCATAAAACGAGTGCTGATAGTGCAAGGGTTATTCCACCTATCCATGACAGAAATACCTTATTTATCAGATTAAGCTTTTGGCGTATACCAACAAAAATAATTGCTGTTAAGGTAGATACAAATGTTGCAATTAATATAGGTATAAAAACATCTGTTGGATTTTGTGCTCCCAATATTGCCCTTTGGGCAAGTATACTAACAGGGATTACTGTCAGTCCGGAGGTGTTTAATGCCAGAAACATTATCTGAGCATTAGATGCGGTTTCTTTATTTGGATTAAGATCCTGAAGACTTTGCATTGCTTTTAGACCAAGGGGGGTGGCAGCATTATCCAAACCTAGCATATTAGCTGAAAAATTCATTAATAGCTGACCGTTTGCCGGATGATTTTTAGGTATCTCAGGAAATAGTTTATTGAAAAACGGGCCTGTTAATCTGGCAAGAAAATTTATTGCTCCTGCCTTTTCTCCAACAGATAATATACCAAGCCATAATGTCATAATTCCTGCAAGTGGCAGTGATATATCCATTACGGCAAATTTAGCCATATCAAAACTACTTGTCATAATTCTTTCGAATACTTCAAAGTCTTGAAATACAAACATTTGTACAAGCCCAACTACAAAGGCTACTACAAAAAAACCAATCCAGATATAATTTAAAACCATATCGATTATTAAATTTTTCACAAAAGTACGAAATTTGTTTTCTCTTTGGTTCGATTTTAGGTTTTCGGGTTTGATAAAGAGAAGGTTTGTCGTATTTTTGAGGTCTGAAAAAATTGAAATGGAAGATAATTTTGATATAAGGTCTCAAAAAGGAAATGATTTTGATTCTGAAACCGATAAGGCTCTAAGGCCTCTTAGGTTTTATGACTTTAAGGGACAGGAAAAAATAGTCGAAAATTTAAGAATATTTGTTTCTGCTGCTAAGCTTAGAGGAGAATCTTTGGATCATGTTTTATTGCATGGCCCTCCCGGACTTGGGAAAACTACATTATCAAGCATCATTTCAAATGAGCTAAATGTTGGTTTGAAAATTACTTCCGGACCTGTTCTGGATAAACCAGGAGATCTGGCTGGTGTGTTAACGGCATTAGAACCTAATGATGTTTTGTTCATTGACGAAATTCACAGGTTAAGTCCTGTTGTTGAAGAATATCTATATTCTGCGATGGAAGATTATCGTATTGATATTATGATAGATAAGGGGCCGTCTGCCAGGTCAATTCAATTGGAGATTAATCCGTTTACCTTAGTAGGTGCCACAACTAGAAGTGGATTGTTGACAGCGCCTTTAAGAGCAAGATTTGGTATTAATTGCCATCTGGAGTACTATAAAGTGGATGTTCTAAAAGGAATTGTTTTAAGATCTGCAAAGCTGCTTGATATACATTGTGCTGAAAATGCTGCTGAAGAAATTGCGGGCAGAAGCAGGGGTACACCCCGTATTGCAAATGCGCTGTTGAGAAGAGTTCGAGATTTTGCACAGATAAAAGGCTCAGGGAATATCGATTTAGCAATAGCTAAGTATGCATTGGAAGCATTAAATATTGATAAATATGGCCTTGATGAAATTGATAACAAAATTTTGCTTACTTTAATCGACAAATTTCAGGGTGGTCCTGTTGGTATTACAACTATTGCAACTGCATTGGGAGAAGATCCAGGTACAATTGAGGAAGTATATGAGCCATTTCTCATTCAGGAAGGTTTCTTAAAAAGAACGCCAAGAGGGAGAGAAGTTACTCAGCTTGCATGGACCCATCTGGGTAAATTTAAGAATCCTGATGAAATGTCCTTATTTTAGCTGATTATGGCAGAGATGAAGAATTTGGCAAAAGAAACCGCAATATATGGATTTAGCAGCATATTGGGGCGGTTTCTTAATTGGGGTTTAATGCCCTTTTATACATATGTTCTGGCTGATCCTGGTGAATATGGTGTAGTAGCTGAGCTTTATGCTTATACTGCTGTATTCCTTGTATTACTTACTTATGGTATGGAAACCGGCTTTTTCAGATTTGCTAATAAAAACAGTGCAGATGCTGAGAAGGTTTATACCACCGGAATGACTAGTATTGGCATAACATCTTTAATATTTATTGCTTTACTCTCTGTATTTCTACCTGGTATTTCTGAGATGATTGGATATGAATCTCATCCTGAATTTATATGGATGATGGGGTTTATTGTTGCTATAGATGCTTTTACGGCTATACCTTTTGCATGGATAAGGTTTAAAAAAAGACCTTTATACTTTGCATTTTTAAGACTCCTGATGATCTTCGTCACTATCTTATTTAATTTGTTTTTTCTTTGGCTGTGTCCGGTTATTTATAAGAATAATCCTGGACTGATATCTTGGTTTTATAATCCTGAATATGGGGTTGGATATGTCTTTGTTGCTAATCTTATTTCTTCTTTGGTAGGGCTTGTTGCACTTGTTCCTGTGATATTTAAGGTAAACTGGAAATTTGATTACACTTTGCTTAAAAGCATGCTGGTATATTCATTACCGCTTCTAATACTGGGAATTGCCGGAATAATGAATCAGTCTCTTGATAAAATGATACTAAAACATCTATACGGAGATCTTGAATTGGGAAGTCAGCAATTAGGTATTTATACTGCCTGTTTTAAGATTGGAGTTGTAATGATGATGTTTACTCAGGCATTCAGGTATGCTTATGAGCCTTTCGTTTTTGCAAAACATAAACAGACGGATAACAAAGATGCTTATGTAGAGGCAATGAATTATTTTATAATTTTTTCTGTATTGGTCTTTCTTGGTATAATGTACTATCTCGATATTCTTCAATACCTTATCAGAGAAGATTATAGAGTTGGTCTTGTAGTGGTTCCGGTAGTTTTATTGTGTTATATTTTTCAGGGGATAAGCTTTAATCTTTCGTTTTGGTATAAACTTACAGACAAAACAAAGTGGGGAGCTTATATTTCTTTGATAGGACTTGTAATTACAGTAGCCGGCAATATACTTTTTGTTCCACGATTTGGCTATATCGCATCTGCATGGTCATCTTTTGTTTGCTTCCTGGTAATGATGACGATTTCCTGGTGGTTGGGAAAGAAATACTACCCAATAACGTATAATCTTTCGCTAGCGGGCAGATATATGGTTATAGGGATTGTTTTTTTCGCTTTAGGAATGTACCTGCCAATTGAAGTTTTGTGGATAAAATTGTTAATCAGGACTATACTTTTAGTATTATTCGTTTTGTATGTTCTCAGGCGGGATATTCATATTGACTTTTCTCCATTGAGGAAAAAATTTATCCATTAGTTTTTTGAATTCGCTGCCATGACCTCTTTGTAATAAATGAACCATTTCATGCACTAGAATATGTTCAATGCAAATATGAGGTTTTTTAGCAAGCTCTGTATTCAATGTAATTCGGTGAGTCCTTGTATTGCATGTGCCCCATCTGGTTTTCATTTTCCTGAATGTGAAACCGGAGACTTCAACCTGAAGTTTTTCTTGCCATTTATAAGCAAGTGGAGTAATTATTTTTTCTAATTCTTCTGCATACCATTTTGTTAGAACATTTGGTACATTTGAAAAATCTTTTCCTGCTTTTATAAAAATATTAACAACACCACTTTCATCAATAAAAACATGATTTCGTGTGGTGTTGTAACTAATTTTGGTCGATTTGGATAATCCTAAAAACACGACTCTGCTATAATCTTCGGGTTCAGTAGCCTTTTGCAACTGTACTCTGTTATGAGTTTTTCTAAGCCAGTCTAATTTTGATATTACAAAGTCTTTAGCGTCTCCGGATTTTAAAAAGTAAGGAATTGATAAAAGAATTTTTCCGTCAGAGTTGACCTTTAGTCTAATTGAGCGGATATTTTTTCTGGTGATTAATATATCAAATTCCTCAACTTTCATTTATTGTGTTTAATAACCTTTCTTTTTGTCTGTTCTTTTTCTGCTACCTCCTCCATGACTTGAAAAGCTTCTTTTACCGTAGTCATCGCGTCCTCTGTTTTCTGAAGATTTGTAGCCGTCTTTTTTGCCATAATTTCTTGATGAACCTTCAGATGAGCGTGGTCTGCCTCTGTCGCCACCTCGTCCTCTATTTTCAGATTCTCCTTTTTCTTTACTTCCTCTGGCTATCTGTTCTTCAGTTGCAAAATCAACTTTTACATTTCTTCCAAGGAAATCAAGTTCTCTAAGTGCACTTACTACTTTCTTTGATGATGCTTCTTCTACGTCAAATAAAGAATATCTTGTAAAAAAGTCTATTCTGCCTATCTGTACTCTGCCATCTACATAATCATTTACAAGGTCAAGCAGATTTTTTGGATTAATACCATCCATCTTGCCAATTCCAATATAAATTTTTGTGAAGCCAGGTTCAGCTGCTTGCAGACCTCTATCTCCGGTTTTCCTGTCTTTCTTATCTCCTTCTTCAACTGTTTTTATGTCAGTTGCGTCTTTGTAATATCCGATAAGTCTGTCAAACTCAAGAGCAACCATTCTTTTTATCAAATCTTCTTTATCTAACCATTCAAGTTTGCGGTAAACACTTGGTAGTAAAGTTTCAATTTCTTTTTCGTCTACTTTGACTTTTTCAATTTTATCGATGAAGTGGAAAACCTGTTTTTCACATATTTCCTTACCTAAAGGCATTTTTGCAGCAATGAAAGTTTTGTTTATAGACCTTTCAATCTGCTTTATTTTACCTTTTTCCTTAATGTGTACAATTGCAATTGATATACCGGTTTTTCCTGCTCTACCAGTACGTCCACTTCTGTGAGTATAACTTTCAACATCGTCCGGAAGACTGTAATTAATAACATGAGTAAGGTCAGATACATCTAAACCTCTGGCAGCAACATCAGTAGCAACAAGAAGCTTGACATTTCCAATTCTGAATTTATTCATTACATAATCTCTTTGTTGTTGTGAGAGATCACCATGCAATGCTTCAGCACTGTAGCCATCATGAATTAATTTATCTGCTATTTCCTGAGTTTCTATTTTGGTTCTGCAAAATACAATACCATAGATGTTTGGATAAAAGTCTGCTATTCTTTTTAATGTCAGATATTTATCTTTTGCATTTACCATATAGTAAAAATGCTTCACGTTTGCAGTACTCTCATTTTTATTCCCAATGGTTATTTCACGGGGATTTTTCATGTACTTGTTAGTAATTCTTGCAATTTCTGATGGCATTGTAGCAGAAAACAACAATGTATTTCTATCTTTAGGAACTCCTGCAAGTATTTCATCAATACTTTCAGTAAAACCCATATTTAGCATTTCGTCTGCTTCATCCATAATTACATTGCTTACTGCCGATAAATTAACGCATTTGCGATTCATTAAATCTATCAGTCTGCCTGGCGTAGCAACAACGATATGAACTCCTCTTCTTAAGGTTTTAATCTGGCTTTCTATACTTGAACCACCATAAACAGGAAGTACTTTTAAATCTTCAATATATTTTGAATAGTCATTCAAATCGTCTGCGATTTGTAGACAAAGTTCACGTGTAGGGCATAAAACCAAAGCCTGTGGCTGTGATTTAGAAATGTCAATTTTTTGAATTATAGGCAAACCAAAGGCAGCAGTTTTACCTGTTCCGGTTTGTGCCAGAGCAATTACATCATTTTCTTCTCCAAGTAAAAAAGGGATAACTTCTTCTTGTACAGGCATGGGCTGTTCGTAGCCCAGTTCGGAAATCGCCTTAAGTATTGATGGCTTGATTCCCAATTCTTCGAATGTCTTCATTTATAGGATTATAATCGCTGTTATCGTCAACAGCGGGCGCAAAGGTAAATATAATTTTCAAAATATTATTTTTTTTGTTGCTCTGTTTTTTCTCTTTAAGTACTTTTGAATCAAATTATATAGCAAATGAGAAAGATCATAGGCATAGGAGAAACAATTCTTGATATTCTTTTTAAAAATAATCAGCCAACTAAGGCTGTACCGGGTGGTTCAACATTTAATGCAATGGTTAGTTTAGGAAGATTAAATATTCCTGCAACATTTTTAAGTGAAACCGGCGATGATAAAGTTGGAGATATAATCAGAACTTTTATGACAGAAAATAATCTGTCTGTAGAATATATGGAAAAAAACTCCGATTCAAAATCTGCAGTAGCGTTAGCTTTTTTAAATGAAAGGAGTGATGCAGAGTATATGTTTTACAAGGATTATCCAAATCAAAAAATTGATAACACTTTTCCAAAAATAGAGTCTGATGATATAATATTATTCGGATCATATTATGCCTTAAGCCCTGCTTTAAGACCAAAAATGCTGGATTTTTTGCAAATGGCAAGAGATAATAATGCTTTGATTTATTATGATGTAAATTTCAGGCAATCTCATGCAGGTGAGGCTGTAAGATTATCTTCATCACTGATTGAGAACTTTGAATTTGCGGACATAATTAGGGGATCACAGGATGACTTCAGTTATCTTTATAATACAATTGATGTTGACAAAATATACAAAGAAAAAATTAAGTTTTATTCTCCCTATTTTATTTATACAGCTGCAGATAAAGGAATTGAACTAAGAGCAAATGAATTTGCCAAAAGATATAATTCTTATAAAATTGAGCCTTTAAGTACAGTAGGGGCAGGTGATAGCTTTAATGCCGGTATATTGTTTGGATTACTTAAATCCAGAATCAGAAGAGCCGACTTGCCAACACTTACAGAAAAAGATTGGGATTTAATTATAAAATGCGGGCTTGATTTTGCCTCTGAGGTATGTCAGTCATTCGATAATTACATCTCAAAAGAATTTGCAGCCGCTTACAGGTTTTAGTAAATCCTGTATCCAGAACTTTTCAGGTCTGAATCATTAACAGAAGAAAATTGAATAATTTTCTTGCAATCTTCTATGCTATCTGCTACAACTACCGGGTTTGGAAGAAACTCGTGCATAAAGCGCTCTTTTTTTAGAGTCTCTATAAAATTTATAAGTGGTTCGTAAAAACCATTTATATTTACAAGAATAATTTTCTTACTGTGAAAATCCAGATTATATGATGCCCATGCATCAAATAGTTCATCAAGTGAGCCTACGCCTCCTGGGAAAACCAGAAGAATATCGCTGATTTTTTTTATTACTTCTTTTCTTTCACTAAGATTTTCAACAAAAATGGTCTCATTATTTTTGCTGTTAAACCAGCCTTTTTCTTTAAAAGATGAGGGAACCACTCCAATACATTTACCTCCGTGTTCTATAGCAACGTTTGAAAAGATTGCCATCAATCCCTGATTTGATCCACCATTAACAACTGTCATTCCATTTGAGCCTATCCATTTAGCTAGTTCTCCCGCGGATTCATTATATATTTGATCTATGTGTGTACTGGCTGAGCAATAAATACCTATTGTTTGCATATGAGTCTTTTTATTATGCAAAAATACGTACTTTTGCCGATCGTTTATGAAAAAAAATAATGATATATACACATATTTTACCAAACGGAATCAGAGTTATTCATCGTAAATGTTCGGGTGATGTATCTTGTTGTGGACTTGTTGTTAACGCAGGAACCAGGCATGAGCTTGAAAACGAATTGGGAATCGCTCATTTTACTGAGCATATGCTTTTTAAAGGTACAGGCAAACGCAGTCCGCATAATATTCTTAACAGAATGGAAAGAGTAGGTGGTGAGCTAAATGCATATACAACCAAGGAAGAGACTTTTGTTTATTCTATATTTTTAAAGAAAGACTATCAGAGAGCTATAGAACTTTTAGGAAACCTCTTTTTTGATTCAGTGTTTAATAATGATGAAATAGAAAAAGAGAGAGATGTTATTTTCGATGAAATCAATTCATATGAAGATTCGCCTTCCGAATTGATATTCGATGACTTTGACCAGCATTTATTTCCAGGCCATCCTTTGGGCAGAAAAATTCTGGGTGAAACCGAATGTTTAAAGAACTTTGATAGTGAAAGTTTTAAAAACTTTCATTTGCGAAACTATTCTGCCGATAAAATCGTATTTTTCTCACAATCTCCAGTCTCTTTTGATAAAGTAAAATATTTTGCTGAAAAGCATTTGACAAACTATAATATACCTACTTCACGCAAGGAGATGGTTAATTTTAAACCTGAAGTTTCATTTGGCAAAAGAGAGACAATTATTAAAGATACACATCAGGCGCATGTTATTATTGGAAATGAGAATTTTTCTTTTTTCGAGGAAAAAGACAGAATGGTGATGTATTTTCTAAATAATATTCTTGGTGGCCCGGGTATGAACAGTCGTTTAAATATTGCATTGCGTGAGAAGTCGGGTCTGGTATATAATGTAGAATCAAATGTGGTCTCGTACACTGACTCTGGTGTTTTTACTATATATTTTGGTTCTGATATTGACAAAGTTGATGTTTGTATTTCCAAAGTTGAGAAAGAACTGAAGAAATTCAGAGAAATTCAACTTACAAAATCACAGATTGATTCTGCTAAGAAACAACTCTATGGTCAAATTAATATTTCTGCTGAAAATAAGGAAAATCAAACATTAAGTATGGGTAAGAGTATGTTGTACTTTAATAAGTACGACAGTATGTCTGAGTTAACAGCTAAAATTGATAGTATAACTCCTTCAGATATAGTTGAGGTTGCTCGTAAGGTGTTTAATCCTGATGCAATATCTGTTTTGATTTATAAATAAAACACAGACTCAGGTCCCATATTAAAAAGGAGATCGAGTATGCTCAGGTTTTTTAAGAAACCGTGTTTATTATTGAAGACCTGATAATAGGGTTTTATAATTTCTTCTTCAATTTTATCAATTATTGGTGACTTTGGTTGAATTGTATTTCTATAATCGTTAAAATTATAGTCTTTTTGATATTCTGTTGTAAAAATGACTTTAGGATTTATAGATATAAGATTGCAAATCGTTTGCCTTATTTCTTCGTTCATATCAAACAACCATCTTTCTTTTTTTTCAAAGAATGGGTGTAAATCATCTGCATAAAACTCAAAAAAGGGACTTGAGTTATAGGCAGAGGTTATGCTGTTCCAATGCATTCTTTGCCAATCTCCGTGATTAGATATTTTTATATCTTTTATAAAGGTTTTTCCTGAGTTTTCTATTGGTATTGACAGAGTCTGAACACCGTTGGTTGCTGCTATCTGACAGCGGTTTCGATATGATTGTTTTATATAGTTTTCTGCTCCTTCAATTAATGATATATCATTTTTATTGATCAATGCGTAGTAAACTACAGGGGCAAACCAACTTGTTGAAAATATAGCCTGATTCATTAATAATAGTTTATAATGCAAATATATGAAAACTTGTATGTCGATTTTTTCTCTATTTAGATATTATTATTAAGTTTGTGATTATCCTAATAAATAACACTATGTTCAAAAAAGAGATCTATACCAAAAGACGTAATGCTCTTTGTGAAAAACTTGGTTCAGGCCTTGTTTTACTGCCGGGCAATTCTGATTCACCTATGAATTATCCTGAAAATATGTATCTGTTCAGACAAAACAGTCATTTTATTTATTTTGCAGGGATTGATATACCTGATCTTTTTGTTGCCATAGATGTTGACACCAGAGAAACTATTTTGTTTGCTGATGAACTTACTATAAATGATATTATTTGGACTGGTCCAAAGGATAGTTATAAAGAAATTGCAAAAAAAGCAGGTATTGAAACTGTTTTACCTTCAAAGGCGGTTTATGAGGTTGTTAAAAACGCTTTGAATTCAAAAAGAAAAGTACATTATCTGCCACCATACAGAATGGATTCGACTGTTTTAATTTCAGAGCTTTTGGAAATTCCTGTAAGAAATGTAAAAGATAATTCTTCTGTTGACCTGATTAAGGCTGTTGTCGAACTTAGATCAGTAAAAGGTCCTGAAGAAATTGAAGAGTTGAATTTTGCTGCCAGGTTGGGATATGAAATGCACTATTCTGTAATGACAGGGGCCTATCCGGGTGTAAAAGAAAAGCAACTTGCAGCTAAAGCTGAGGGTATTGCTCTTGCTGGAGGACATAATATTGCATTCCCAATAATTCTATCTCAGAGAGGTGAGATTTTGCACGGTCACGATCATAGTCTGACTTTAGAGAAAGGCAATCTTTTAATTTGTGATGCCGGTGGAGAATCTTTTGAGCATTATGCTTCTGATTTTACCCGTACAATTCCTGTGGGAGGCAAATTTAGTTCAGTTCAAAAGGAGTTATATCAAATAGTACTGGATGCTAACAATAAAGCCTTTGAATTGATAAAACCAGGAATTCCATACAGAGAAGTGCATTTGTCAAGTTGTCTTGTTATAGCTGAAGGCCTTAAATCTATGGGTATTCTAAAAGGTGATATGTTGGAGGCGGTTAATATGGGTGCACATGCACTTTTTATGGTTCATGGTTTGGGTCATATGATGGGTCTTGATGTTCATGATATGGAAGACTTAGGAGAGAACTATGTTGGTTATGATGAAGAATTCGTAAGAAGTAACCAATTTGGTTTAAGAAGTCTCAGACTAGGTAAAAAGCTTAAGCCAGGTTATGTGCTTACTGTTGAACCTGGTCTTTATTTCATACCTGCTTTAATTGAAAAGTGGAAATCAGAAAAGATATTAACTGATTTCATTAATTATGAAAAGGCTGGTTCTTTAATTGGTACAGGAGGTATCAGAATTGAAGATGATGCGATTGTAACAAATGACGGCTGTATAATGCCCGGAGATAAAAGATTGCCTGTTACAATTGAAGAGATTGAATCTCTTTATTGAATTTTTTGTAATAATCTCTTCTTTTCTGGTGAGAACATTACCAGAAAGGCTTTGCCGATTATCAGATTTTTAGGAATTGGGCCAAAGCTTCTGGAGTCGTTTAAAAAGCCCTGATGATCGTTCATCAGCCACAAATAATCGTTTTTGAAAGTGTACTTATCGATGTTTTTCCCATCGATAAGTATTTCTTTTTTATTGTTTTTCCAGATTCTTACATTCTCATATTTAGTTAAAATATCTTTGAAATCGTGGATGCTTTTTTCATTGATTGAAATCACCATCCCCTTATATGGTAAAGAAATTTTTTTCATATCAAATGTTGATTTATACGGCTTTAGTGCATTTGATATATTTTTATTTTTCAGGCTGATTTTTATAAATTCAAATTTTGTCAAAAAAACAAATCCACATCCGTCTCTTTTGAATATATTTTTTTTGGGGTATGTCTTTTTAATTAACTCTTCTGCCTCGATATCATTATTTAATTTAAATGAATAACAAGAAGTAATGTCAATAGGCCTGCTGATTTTGTTATTATTTACAAATAAAGATGTCCCTTCAAAAAAGATTGTGTCACCCGGTAAACCGGCACATCTGCTGAATAAAGTCGGGGATAAATCTGTCATACCCATCTGAAGCCTGGAAGGATCGTTATAAACTACAATGTCGTTAATTTCCAGGTTAGAAAGACCATTTAACCTTTTATGATTTTCTGATAGTCTAACGAAGGGTTTATCACAATATTTCAATTGTGATGCAAAAGGCAATTTTACAACCTGAGGCAATCTTGGTCCCAGAGTTAACTTTTCAACAATTATCATGTCACCGACTTTATAACTTTCGTGCATGGCATCAGATGCCACAACAATTGTGTCAACTATAAATAGTCTTATCAGGACTGCAATAATAAATGCAATCAGAATAATTCCAAAAATTCTTTTTGCCTTCATTTAAAGTATTAGAAATTATTACGAGGCCTTTTTAAACAACCTTTTCCATCTTATTTTTCCATCAAAAAATGATCTGTCTTTATCTAAAGATAACCAAATTAATATTGGTTTTCCTACAACATGATCTTCAGGTACAAAGCCCCATGATCTTGAATCGGCAGATTTATGTCTGTTATCTCCCATCATCCAATAATAATCCATTGTAAAGGTATATTCGTCGGCAGTTTTTCCGTCAATAAAAGCAACATCTCCCAATACTTTGAAGTCTCTCTTTTCATAATGTTTAATGACATGACCGTAAAGAATAATGTTGTTTTTGTCTAACTTTATTTTTGACCCTTTTTTGGGTATCCATAACGGACCGTAGTTATCTCTTGTCCATGTATTGCTTATATGTAGTGGATAAGTGGTTCCGGTAAGATTAAAACCTCCTGCTGTATCAGGTTCAATCACGATAGTATCTATCAGAGTACTTTTAGATACCTTACCAAACATTTCTTTTGTCAAAGGAAGATTATAAACAGGATTCATTTTTCCTCCTGAATTTTTGCTGAAATCAATGTATTGAGTTATAAAGTCTCCCTCAGGTATTATTTGCCTGTCTTCCTTACTGATACCCCATTCTCTAAACTGTTCGTCAGTAATGTATGATCCTTTTGTTTGAACGTAATAATTATATTGAACTCCCGGCTGATCTTCGATTTTTTTGCCGTTAATATAAAGTTGGTTATTTTTAATTTCTAAAGTTTCACCCGGCAATCCTACACATCTTTTTACATAATTTTCCCTTCTGTCAACCGGTCTGTAAACAACCTCTCCATATTGTTCAGGATGGCTTTTTATGTATTCTGAAGCTTGTTCAATTGTTGCATTACTATTCATTGCCATAATATAACAAATTGTATAAAAGTCAGGATTTGTAGTTTTTACTGGTACAGTATCTCCGGCCGGAAAATTGAAAACAACAATATCATTCCTTTTAATACTTCCCAGGCCTTTAACTCTTTTGTAATCCCACTGTGGTTTTTCCAAATATGATTTTGTATTAATAATTGGAAGAGTATGCTGTGCAAGCGGGAACGATATTGGTGTGTTTGGAACCCTTGGACCATAACTTAGTTTACTTACAAAAAGAAAGTCTCCAACCAGTAATGACTTTTCAAGTGATGATGATGGTATCTGATAGTTCTGGAAAAAATAAATATTGATAATATATACAGCAACTAAAGCAAATACAATGGCATCAACCCATTCCATCACACTTCTGAATGTTTTATTTTTAGAATTTTTCCAGAATCCCCAGGGTAGTTTTCTTGAAATATACAAGTCGAAAAATAAAGGAACCGCAAGCAGCCACCAAAGGCTTTTTGTCCAGACAGCAAAAATAATTGTGATAATGGTCCAAATTATAAATCTTATGGCCTTTTTCTTTTCAGGAAGTTTCATCTGTGATCCGGTATTAAAAGTTCTTAAAATCCAAGCATATCTGACATTCCCAAAAAGCCTTTTTTGCCTTTTGTGAATTCTGCAGCCAATACTGCTCCAAGAGCAAAACCAACTCTTGACTTAGCATTGTGAATTATTGTAATAGTGTCAACTTCAGAGTCCCATACAACCTCATGGTATCCAGGTACCTGACCTGTTCTTTCAGACAATATGTCAACTTTATTTACATCAATCAATGTCGCATTATTTGTCCATCCATTTTTTCTGTCAACGCAGTTAATCAAATCTTCAGCTAAAGAAATAGCGGTTCCTGAGGGAGAATCCATCTTTTGAGTATGATGGATTTCTTTCATTTTTGCATCATATTCTGGAAATTTATTCATCATAGTTGCAAGTCTCTTGTTTAATTCAAAAAAGAGATTTACACCCAGACTGAAATTTGAAGCATAAAAAAAGGTACTTCCTTTGCTGCAATAATCTTTGATAGTTTCAATTTTGTCCAGCCATCCTGTAGTGCCTGATACTAAAGGCATTCCACATTCAAAACATTTTATATAGTTGTCGTATGCACTTTCAGGTCTTGTAAATTCAATAGCTACATCTGCCTTCATAAATGATTCAGAGCCTATAGTTTCAGGTCTGTCAAAATCAACTATACTCGTAATTACATGGCCTCTTTCAAGGGCAATTCTTTCGATTTCACGGCCCATCTTACCGTATCCTATCAAAGCAATATTCATTTGTCTTGTAAATTTTAAGTAGAGCATCAAAGATACATAAAAAATTATGCCTTGAATTGTAAGATTTCTAACAAACTGTTAAAAAAGGGTAAGTGCCTGAGGATAGGTTGCTAAAATACTTGTACATTTGTATCCGTTTAATGTAAAATTACCTGAATTATTTATAAAAGCATGAATTATCTGCGTTTTTTCCTTTTACCGGCAATTGTACTTTTTGTAAGCGGATGTGCCAATACAGGTTCTCCCGGAGGAGGCCCTAAGGATGAAACTCCACCCCGATTGATAAAGAGTAATCCATTGTTAAATCAAACAAATTATAATAAAAATACTGTTGAGATTTTTTTTGATGAACTTATTGCACTCGATAATCCCTCTTCAAAAGTGATAGTTTCTCCTCCACAAAAAAATATACCTATTGTAAAAACAATAAATAACAGAATTGTTGTTGATTTCCTTGATACATTAAGAGAGAATACAACTTATACTATCGATTTTACAGATGCAATTGTAGATTATAATGAAAAAAATAAGTTTGGTGATTATGCCTTTTCCTTTTCTACAGGTGAAACCATAGACTCAATGAGAGTAGGAGGTTATTTGCTTGATGCTTCAAATTTAAATCCTGTACCAGGAATATTTGTAGGGGTACATGATAATCTTAATGATACAGCTTTTACCAGAATAGGCTTCAGAAATATTTCTAAAACAAATTTTGACGGATATTTTTCAGTTAAGGGTATTCCGGTAGATTCTTTCAGAGTATATGCTCTTGAAGATAAGAACAGAGATTATTTATTTGATCAACCAGGAGAAGCTATTGCCTTTTATGATTCTATAGTTATACCATGGTCTGAACCTTGTTTAAAGACAGATACTATATGGAAAGACAGTATTACTGTAGATTCTTTATGGACACGAACTGTTACCTGTTACAGGCCTGATGATATTGTAATGATTTATTTTAAGGAAGATTTCGGAAGGCAATATTTATCAAAAAGGGAGAGACCTGTAAGAAATAAGATTAATCTGAATTTTGGTTACAAATCTGAGATTTTACCAGAAATTAGACTTATTAACAATGAAAAGGTAAAAGACTGGTATGTATTGGAGAGTAATAAGACCCGTGATAGCCTGACTTATTGGATTAAAGATACTTCTGTTATTCAAATGGATAGTTTGAAGTTGGAAATAAAATATTTAAAAACAGATTCCCTTAATAATCTTGTAAATACAACAGATACTTTAGAACTCATTTCAAGAAAAGTAGTTAAAAAGGAAAAGCCAAAAAATGAGAATAAAGATAAAGATGAAGATAAAAAGGAAGAGAAGTTAATACCTCCACCAGATCCGCTTGATTTAGAGGTTTCAATAAATGGTAAAATGGACATATATTCCAGGCCAACAATTGTTTTTGAGGCACCGGTTAAAGAAATAAGTGGAAACCCCTGGCATCTTTACAGAGATAAAGATTCTACCTGGATTAAAGTTCCTTTTACTGTAGATAAAGATAGTTTGAACCTGAGAAATTATATTTTGAATGCTAAGTTTGAGTTTGATACGAAGTACAAGTTTGAAATTGACTCAGCCATGATTACTGATATTTACGGTAAAACAAATTTGAAATATACAGGAACATTTACAATTTTCGGAGAAGAAGACTATTCAAGGTTAATACTTAAAGTAAATGGATTGAATGGTGGTGGCTTTATTGAGGTATTAGATAAATCTGATAATCCTGTAAGAAAAGAAAAAGTAATAGATGGTATTGCCGATTGTAAATATTTAAAGCCAGGAGTGTATTTCGTAAGGGCGGTTGAAGATTTAAATGGAAATAATGTATGGGATACAGGAAAGTATTCTGAAAAAAAACAACCTGAAAGAGTCTTTTACAGGCAGAAGTCTGTTGAGTTACGTGCAAACTGGGATGTAGAAGAAGACTGGGACGTAAGAAGTGTTTCTATTGAAAAGCAAAAGCCGAAAGAATTAAGAGCTACGAAGCGTTGATTTTTTTAATCATATGAAAAGGCTATATTTTACTGTTGCAATTAATTTGATGGTTGCTGTTGTTTGTTTTGCAAACTGTGGCGTTTCATCAAAAAACTTTGTAAATGGTGAAAAGATTAGCTATCAGGTTTATTATAATCTGGGCTTTATTTGGCTAAATGCAGGTAAAGCTAATTTTGATGTTTCAAATATTAGGATCAATAATAAAACTTATCATAGGCTAAGAGCTGTTGGATCTTCAAATCCATCATTTGAGTCTCTTTTTTCTGTCAGAGATACTTTTATTTCTTATGTTGACACTTCCAGCATTACACCAATAAGATCGCTTAAGTACACAAATGAAGGAAAATATCATGCAGTTGATGATTATTCATTTGTTAAACAGGATGGTAACTGGAGAGTTATTACTAAGTTAAAAAGAGGAGGAGTCTGGAAAGCTCCTTCTGTAGAAACCACGACAAATTGTGGCTTTGACATATTAACAAGTATATACAGGCTAAGGTGTTTTGAAGAAAAATCAGGTGTTTTATTTTTACGGCTGGATGATGGTGAATACAAGGTTTTTATAAAACACATGGGGCTTGAAAGAATAAAGCTACATGGAGGTTCTTATCATATGGCCAGAAAAATACAGATAAGTTTGGTAGAGGGTAATGTTTTTGGCAAAGGAGGCTATATGACAATATGGGTATCTGATGATAAACAAAAGATACCCCTGTTAATAGAATCACCTCTAAAAGTTGGTAAAGTAAAAGCTGTATTCAATCAATTAGTTAATGATTGATTTTCCATTCGAAACCTTCTTTTGTATCTTTAATTTCAAATCCGAGTTTTGATAACTCGTTTCTGATTAAATCTGAAGTAGCCCAATCTTTGTTGTTTTTTGCATCAAGCCTCATTTTAAGCAGCAAATCGACTGCTTTTTCGAACGGCTCAATATTAATCTCAACGTTATTTGATGATGATTCAGACTTAAGGCCTAGCAGATCAATTAAAAACAAGTCGAAAACAGATTTCAATTCGGTTAGATCAGCAGAGTTAATACTAGCTTTTCCATCGTAAATCAAATTTATACTTCTGCAGGCATCAAACAGGTGAGATATAACTACGGGTGTATTTAGATCGTCAGCTAAAGCATCTGTACAGTTTTTCTTTAGATTTTTTGTATCAACTGTAGTTGTCTCTGATGCATTTATTTTTTGTAATCTAGAATAAGCATCCATTAATCTTTCCAATCCTTTTTCCGAAGCCTGAAGCGCTTCGTTACTGAAATCTACAGTACTTCTGTAATGAGCCTGTAAAATGAAAAATCTTATAGTCATAGGGCTATAAGCCTTTTCCAGTGAAGCATGTTTACCGGTAAAAAATTCTTCAAGCGTTATAAAATTGCCTAAAGATTTTCCCATTTTCTGTCCGTTTATAGTAATCATATTATTGTGAAGCCAGTAACGAACACTTTCGTGTCCAAGTGCTCCTACAGACTGCGCAATCTCGCACTCATGATGAGGGAATAGTAAATCCATACCACCACCGTGAATATCAAATGTTTCACCTAAATACTTGGTTCCCATTGCGGAGCATTCCATATGCCAACCAGGAAAACCGTCACTCCATGGAGAGGGCCACCTCATTATATGTTCAGGTGATGCTTTCTTCCAGAGAGCAAAATCAACACTGTTCTTTTTTTCAGTTTGACCATCAAGTTCTCTGGTATTATTTATAATATCCTCAATGTTTCTGCCTGATAAAACACCATACTTATGGCTTTCATTATATTTTACAACATCAAAATATACTGATCCATTACTTTGGTAGGCAAAACCTGCATCGAAAATCTTTTTAATAAATTCAATCTGTTCAATTATATGACCTGATGCCTGAGGCTCAATACTTGGAGGCAAAATATTCAGGAAATCCATAAATTTGTGGTACCTGTTTATATAGAACTGAGCAACTTCCATCGGCTCCAGCTGTTCCAGTTTTGCTTTTTTAGCTATTTTATCTTCGCCTTCATCAGCATCATTTTCCAAATGACCAACATCTGTAATATTTCTTACATATCTTACTTTATATCCTGCAAAGTTTAAAAATCTAAAGAGTATATCAAATGTGATTGCCGGTCTGGCATGACCTAAATGTGGATCACCATAAACTGTAGGGCCGCAAACATACATACCAACCTTGCCCTCGTTTATAGATTTAAACAACTCTTTTTTTCTACTTAAAGTGTTATAAAGTAAAATATCCATAATTAATATTTCAATCTGTTAGTATAAAACGAAAAGGTGATTTTGAAACAAATTTGATCTTTGGACCATCAGAATAATACCTCCAAAGACCGGAGCTATTTGTAATAAGCATTTGATAACTTTTTCCTGTTTCAATATCTTCAAGAGGTATCGGTAAAACCTCTTCTGAAGTTGTATCAATAAATTCATAGAAGATACTTAAGTCTATCATTAACAAGAAAGTATCTTCATTTTCTTTGTCCTGAATGCCAAAAAAGCCCTCAGGTGTACAATAGTACTTTACTATTTTAATACCTGATATAGTGTCATCTACTGATGATGCAGATGCCGTTTTATAAAATAAAACCTCGGCCTCGTCGCTAATATTTTTATCTGAAAGATTTAGAAATTTATTTAAACTTTTAGGTGACCCTTTAAAGCAAGAAATTCTTTCATTACTGATTTCTTCAATAAAACCTTTCAGGCCATCTTCGTCTAGATCTCTTATGTCCAGATTTTTTGGCAAATTTAAAAGAGAAAATAAAAAGACTTCATTTTGCCTGATTAGTTTTGAAATATTATCAATAACTTCATTTTCACCTTCATGACCAACGGTAAGAAAATAGCCGCTAAAAAGATTACTGTCCGGATTGTTTTTAAGATATGTCACATAAAGATCATACAAGCCCTGGTTAAAATTTTCTTCAAGACTCTGTATGCTTACAGGTATTTTTGTACCTGAGAAAGATGTCAATATCGATTTAGGAATACCAGGCCATAAAATATTTGATTCACCATTTTCAATTCTTTCCAAATCTTTTGATATGGAATGCTTGTTTGAAACAGGCACTTTCTCTCTGAAATCCTGATAACTGAAAATATTTGCAAAATCATGTTCTTTTCCAAATTCAGTCAGCTCAGCTTCTCTTAAAAGGTTGAATAATTGTTCGCTTTGAATATCTGCCGAATTGTTGGCATATTCAGCCAGTGCTTCTATTCTATCATTAAAATAGAGACTTATCAAATTTGAGATCAAGTCCAGAGGCATATTGATATTTTTTTATTTGAACAAAGGTAAATATTTTTATTTCTAAAAGTCAAACAAACTTGGATTGTTCAGAGATTCTAACGCTTTTTTTGATGCATTTTGCTGTGCTTCCTTTTTAGAATAACCATAACCTTCAGAAACAATTACATCATTTATAAGTACACTTGCATGAAATTTATGTTCTTTTTCTCCTTTAAATGTAATTTCACAGGTATTAAAAAGTATATTTTTTTTCTTTTGCTGTCCCCATTCCAATAAAATTGATTTGTAATTAGCATCAGATTGGGCGATCCTGTTTATATCAATAAACTTTTCGAATATTCTTTTTTCAAGAAATTGCCTGCATCTTTTATAACCCTGATCAGTATAAATTGCACCAATCAAAGCCTCTAATGCATTACCATATATTGATAGGTGAGGAGTATCTATTGTTGGTGAGGCAATAACAATTTTGTCCAGTCCCATATCTATTGCAAGCTTATTTAAGCTTTCTCTCTGTACAATACGTGATCTGGTTTTTGACAGAAAACCTTCAGATGCATTTTTATATTGAGTATATAAAATATCTGAAACTAAAACATTCAGAACTGCATCACCAAGAAATTCGAGACGTTCATTATTTAGTAAAGTACCACTTTCGTCTCTTATAGAAGAAGACTTGTGTCTCAAAGCTAATTCGTAAAGCTCAATTTTTATGGGTATATATCCAAGAATTTTTTGAAACAACAAATAAGGCTCCTTCTGTTTAACAGTTAGGAGCCTCATATTTGAATAGATATCTTTTATCAGGAATTTGCAACCCATTTTTTGACAATTACACTTGCATTGTGTCCGCCAAATCCAAATGTGTTTGATAAGGCAGCCCTGACATCTCTTTTTTGCGCCTTGTTGAATGTGAAATTCAACTTGTAATCTATTTCCGGATCTTCATCACCTTCTTTAAAATTGATAGTAGGAGGGATGATTCCATCGCGTATTGCAAGAATACATGCCATTGCTTCAACGGCACCAGCAGCACCAAGTAAGTGACCTGTTTGTGATTTAGTTGAGCTAATGTTCAATTTATATGCATGATCACCAAATACATTCTTAATTGCTTTGGTTTCAGCAATATCTCCAAGTGGAGTAGCTGTTCCATGAACATTGATATAATCAATATCTTCAGGTTTTAATCCTGCATCTTCTAGAGTTACTCTCATTACAGAAGAAGCACCTAAGCCGTCAGGATGTGGAGCAGTCATATGATGAGCGTCAGCTGAAAGTCCTGTGCCGGCAATTTCTGCATAAATTTTAGCACCTCTTGCCAGAGCATGTTCTAGCTCTTCCATAATAAGGCAAGCTCCACCTTCTGCTATAACAAAACCATCTCTGCTTTTGCTGAAAGGTCTTGAGGCAGACTCAAATTCTTCATTATTAGTTGAAAGTGCATGCATAGCATTAAAACCTCCAACGCCGGCAGTAGTGATAGCAGCTTCTGAACCTCCACATACAAACACATCTGTTTTGCCTAATCTAATCAGATTAAAAGCATCAGCAATAGCATTTGTTGAAGAAGCACAAGCAGAAACTGTACAATAATTTGGACCCCTGAAACCGTACATCATAGAAATATGTCCGGCAGAAAGGTCTGCAATCATTTTTGGTATAAAGAACGGATTGAATCTTGGAGTACCATCACCTTTTGCAAAATCAGTGATTTCTTTCTCAAATGTATCAATTCCACCAATACCTGCTCCCCATATAACTCCGATGCGATCAAGATTTTCAACTTCAGGATTTAATCCTGAATCTTCTATGGCTTCTTTAGCGCAAATTATTGCAAATTGCGCGAATAAGTCATACTTCCTGGCATCTTTTCTGTCGAAATATGCATTTGCATCGTAGTTTTTTACTTCACATGCAAATTTTGTTTTGTACTTTGACGAATCAAAGCGCGTAATAGGTCCGGCACCACTTACTCCTTTGACCAAAGATTCCCATGTTTCAGGGACATTTTTACCCAGGGGAGTAATAGCACCAAGACCTGTTACGACAACTCTTTTTAATTCCATAAGTTATTCTCTGGAATTTTAAGCGTTTCCGCCTTTGGATTCGATAAATGAGATAGCATCTCCAACTGTTGAGATTTTCTCAGCTTGGTCATCAGGAATTGCTAAACCATATTCTTTTTCGAATTCCA
>CAZFUO010000001.1:23563-52832 GCA_964522065.1 uncultured Bacteroidales bacterium
AGAGAATCAGCTCCTAAATCGTTTGTAAAGCTAGCTTCTGGAGTTACTTCGGTTTCTTCGACTCCTAATTTGTCAACGATTATCGCCTTAACTCTGGCTGCAACATCAGACATAACGGTCATTTTTTAAGTTAATAATGAAATTTGTTAGTAATTTTGCGGTGCAAATAAACGAATAAAATTGCAATTGCACTAATTTTTGGACGAGAAACTGCATTTTTCTTGCACAAAAACTGAAAGTGTGTGCAATAAATACCACTAAACCTGATATGTTAACAGTAAAAATTGCTATTCTTGCATCCGGTTCAGGATCTAATGCCGAAAATATAATCAAATATTTTTCTGGTAGGGACGATGTCGAATTTCCTTTGATAATTTCAAACAAAGCAGATGCTTATGTTCATAAAAGAGCAGAGCAGTTAGGTATAAAATCTTATGCTCTTTCAAGGGAGGAGATAAAAACGCCTTCTTTTCTAATTGAGTTACTAAGGAAATATGATATAAACTTAATTGTTTTAGCAGGATATTTGCTAAAAATACCTGCAGAGCTTATAAATGAATATCCTGGAAAGATTATAAATATTCATCCTGCATTATTGCCAAAATTCGGAGGTAAAGGAATGTATGGAGATTTTGTGCATGAAGCAGTAATTAATTCAGGCGAAAAGTTATCAGGTATTACTATACATCTGGTAAATGAAAACTATGATGAGGGCGAACATCTTTTTCAGGCTAAATGTGATATAGTCTCTGGTGAAACCGCACAAAGTCTGGCTTCTAAGGTGCATGAACTTGAGTATTTACACTTTCCAGCAGAAATAGACAGATATATCAAAAAGATTTATTTCTGATTTTATTTGCTTGATGTTGAGGCACCTGAAATCCAAAAGCTCTAAGTAATTCTGAATCTTTTTCATTGAGATTTTGAATAGTATATGCTTTGTATTCTCTTCTGAATACATAGTTGCTTCTTATTGTATCGAAATTATCCGGATTGTTTTTAAGTGCATCAGTATCGACTAATGGATCGTAGGCATGTAATAATGCAGATGTAATTTTATTATTACAATTACGGGGAATTTTTAATACAGGAGACTCTGGCAATGGTAATTCAGGAGTTAATCTTGGCAGATTCAAATCAAAAAAGTTATTTAATTGCTCTAAAATATATTTAGTAGCATTTGCCTTGCCGTCATAAGAAAAACCCGCAATATGAGGAGTTGCAATGTGACACATTTCAAGTAACTCTTTATCTATAACAGGTTCGTTCTCCCAACAATCTATAGCACAATCAATTACTTTTCCCTCTTTTATTGCAATTTTAAGAGCGGCAGTATCAACAACACTACCTCTTGATGTATTTATCAAATAAACAGGCTTCTTTAACTTTGAAAAAAAAGAACTATCTGCCATATGATAAGTTTTATCAGGTCCTTCTTTTTCCAGAGTAGGATGAAAAGAAATTATATCGCTTTGTTCGATTATGGTTTCAATAGATTTGAAATTTTTTTCACCCTCATTTCTAGCTCTTGGAGGATCGTTTAAAATCACTTCCATATCAAGGAGCCTTGCATTTCTTTCAACCTTCTGACCGACCTGACCAACACCAATTAACCCGATTTTCATTTGAGACGGATCAAATCCATGTTTTTCAGATAAAGATAAAATACATGAAGTTATATATTGAGAAACCGCTCTTGAATTGCTACCGGGAGCGTTTACCCAGGTAATATTTTTAACTTCACAATAGTCTGCATCAATATGATCGTAACCAATAGAAGCGGTTCCGATAAATTTTACGTTAGTGCCTTCAAGAAGTTCCCGGTTACATTTTGTCCTGGTTCTTATAAGAAGGGCATCTGCATCAAGCAGGTCATGATTACAAATAGCTCTCCCCGGCAGATATACAACTTCTGCTACAGGTTCTAAAAGTCCCCTCAGGTATGGAATCTCATTGTCTGCGACAATCTTCATTGTTGAAAATAAGTTTTTAAAGCTTTTTTATAAAAACAGATAAATATACAAAAATGCCTTTAATTTTTCAGGCCACAAACGTATATATTCTTTTTGATATGCCAAAGACCTCCGGTTTTTATTATCTTCTAAAATGTCATTATCTTTGTCGGATTAAAAATTAAGGTAATGAATTTTTCTGAGCTGGCTTTAAAAATATTTGAACAATCAACACACTCTTATCATATAACTGATGATGTAGATTTTACTATGCCAAATCCTTATCCTGATGGTAGTATAGAACACGATCTTTTTACCAAGAACTGGATAGATACAGTACAATGGCATTTGGAAGATATTATCAGAAATCCTTCAATTGATGCTTTTGAGGCATTGGCATTAAAAAGAAGGATAGACCGTTCAAATCAGGACAGAACTGATCTTGTTGAAAGAATAGATGACTATTTTTTATATGAATATAAAGATGTGATTCCAAACCCGGATGCCGCATTGAATACTGAAAGCCCAGCATGGGCAATTGACCGTCTTTCAATACTTGTATTGAAAATATGGCATATGGAGGTAGAGACCAAAAGGACTGATACAAATACAGAACACTTAAAAAAATGTAATGATAAACTAAGTGTTTTGTTGGAACAAAAAGTTGATTTAATGACGTCAATAGATCAGCTACTAGATGATATTTCAAAAGGTAAACGCCTTATGAAAGTTTACAGACAAATGAAAATGTATAACGATCCGTCTCTAAATCCAACATTGTATTCCGCTAGATAATATGGCAAATGTGCTGATAATACGATTTTCAGCATTAGGGGATGTATCTATTTCAGTCCCTCTTGTTTGTGCAATTGCAAAAAAATATCCTGATGATAACTTTTTTGTGGTTTCTCAACCATTTATGGAAAAACTTTTCTGGCAATGCCCTGAAAATGTCAGATTTATTAAAGCAAGTATTGATGGCAATCATGATGGTTTTTCGGGTATTCACAGGTTATTCCGTGAATTGAAAGCCCTTAAAATTAATGTGGTTTGCGATATTCATGGTGTTTTAAGAAGTCATTTATTAGACTTGTTTTTTTTGATTCGTGGAGTCAGAGTGTATAAAATTGATAAGGGTAGAACAGATAGAAGGAGGCAAACCAGAAGGTTTTTTAAGGTTTTGAAACCGCTGAAAACCTCATTTCAACAGTATAATACAGTTTTTAATAAAGCCGGATATAAAGTGTCTGAAGCAGAAATAATTTCAAATCAGACAGAACCAGGAAAGTATTTGAAAAAAGTTCAGGAAACTTATGGACAGAAAAGCACTAAATGGTTGGGCATTGCTCCACTGGCACGACACAAGGGCAAGAGATATCCATTAGAAAAAATGGAAAAAGTTGTGGCATATTTTTCTGAGAACAAAGACTATACTGTTTTTTTATTTGGGAAAGGCGATAAAGAGTTTCCAGTATTACAAGAATGGAAACTAAAATACTCCAATTTGGTTATACCTGATTGTAAAGGGCTTGATGAGGAAATTAAAATAATGAATTGCACTGATTTAATGCTGACAATGGATTCTGCCAATATGCATTTAGGTTCTCTGGCCAATACAAAAGTCCTTTCAATTTGGGGTGCAACCCATCCTTATCTTGGCTTTTATGGATTTAATCAGGATGAGAATAATGTAATCCAGATTGGTTTACCCTGCAGACCTTGCTCAACTTTTGGAAATAAACCATGCTACAGAAAAGATTATGCCTGTTTGAATTTTATTAAGCCTGATGATATTATAAAAAAAGTTAAGTCTGTTATAACTTCTTGATTCCAAATGGAGTCACTTTGATTTTATTTTTTCTTACAAGTTTTCTGTATTTACTGTTTTCGGCAAATTTTTTAAGGTCTTTATATGGCCTGTCATGGTATAAATGTACACAAATTGCGGAATATCTTATTTGTGTAGACTTTAATCCATAATTTATCAATCTTTCGCCAAGCTCTCTGTCTTCTCCACCATAAGCCATATTTTCATTATAGCCATTTACAGCTAATAAGTCAGACTTCCATGCTGAAGAGTTGCATCCATTCCATGATGCACGAGTAGGAGTTATAAAATTCATAAACGCAGAAAAAAACTGATTATTGACAAGCTTAAAGCATTTGAAGTTCTTTTTCAATCCTCTGTTAAATAGCCATTTTAAAGAGAAAACATTTTGTACCTCAATATCTTCTTTTTGTATTTTATTGCTTATCTCTTTGTTTAGTCTGAAATATCCTGCAGAAAGAAAATAGCCTTTTCTTGCAAATCTCATATGTGTACTAACAAAATCTTGTCTAGGAATGCAATCCTGATCAGTAAAAATTAGATAATCTGATTTTGAGGCCTCTATAGCTTTATTTAGAATTATGTTTTTCTCAAACCCATTATCTTCGTGCCATACGTGAGTTATTTTTAGCTTATATTCGATTATGAATTTCTCAATAAGTAGCCTGGTTTCAGGCCCCGAACCGTCGTCTGCAATTATTATTTTAAAATCTTTGTAATCCTGATAATAATAACCCCATAAAGTTTTTTCAAGCCATTCCGGATTATTATATGTTGAGATAATTACTCCTAAATTCATAATACTATTTTCTGCCAAAATCTGCAGGTATTTCACCCCATTCAGATGTATTCCATTTAATAATGGGTATATCCCATTCATTGTTTTGAAGCCATTTTTCGGCTCTGTCAATTAAATCGAATATTTGTTTGTTAACATCAGTCTCTTCAAGCTTAGTACCACACTTTTTTTTCTTAATCCACAAAATTGCATTCATGCTATCTGAATAAACAGGAAGATGCGTGTTTTTATTTTTTTGAAGTGCCAGTGCATGCACTAAAGCTAAAAATTCACCTATATTATTTGTTCCCTGTTCAAATGGTCCAAGATGAAAAATCTCTTTATCTTTATAGACTCCTCTGTACTCCATCTTTCCAGGATTCCCACTACATGCAGCATCAACTGCAATAAAATCACCCGAGGGTCTGGGCTCACCTTTAAAAGTGTTTGTTGAATCTTTTGTTTTGTAATAAACTTTCCAGCTTTGAGCAAATGCAACTTTAGCCTCTTCATATGTTTCAAAGGACTTATATTTTGCTTTATCAAAACCTTCAATCTGACTCTTACATTCATTCCAGTCACGGTAAATACCAGGTGTTCTGCCTGACCAGACTACATAATATTTATTTGATTTGCCCATTTCTGTTCTCGAATTTTTCTTTACGTTTTCCGCTGAAAATTTCGTACTTGCGATATTCACAATCTAATGAGCCGTTTTTTAATTTATGTCTTTCTGAATGTCTTAATCCAATACTGTCAAAGCATTCGTCTCTATAACTTAATATCCATGCATCGTAACCTAAAAAAACATGCTTAAGTCTCTCACCAATATTTTCATAAAGTCCGATAAGATCTTTTGATGTGATTCTTTCTCCATATGGTGGATTAGTTACAAGTAATCCTTTTTCGGGAGCAGACGAATACTGTTGTATTGGTTTAATCTCTAGTTGAATATGTTTAGTCAGACTGGCTCCTTTAATATTCTTTTCAGCAATATCGATTGCTCTGGGAGAGTTGTCCGATCCGAATATTTTAAAATTAAATGGCTTTTCGTCAGACTCATCATTTATGATTTCATCGAATAAATCACTGTCAAAATCACTCCATTTTTCAAAAGCAAAAGATTTTCTGTAAATACCGGGAGGGATATTCAGAGCGATTAACCCGGCTTCAATAAGCAATGTTCCCGATCCGCACATTGGGTCAATAAAATTAGATTGTCCCTTCCATCCGGCTATCAGCAACATTCCTGCAGCCAGAACTTCATTAAGAGGAGCCTCTGTTTGTTCAACTCTGTAGCCTCTTTTATGTAGAGATTCTCCTGAGCTGTCCAATGCAATTGTACATATATCATTAGAAACATGTACATGAATATATATGTCTGGATTTGTAAGTTTTACCGAAGGCCTTTTCCCGAATTTTTCATTGAAGTAATCTGCAATACCATCTTTTACTCTGTATGATAAAAATTTTGAATGTCTGAATAATTCAGAGTAAACTACAGTATCTATTGAGAATGATTGTTTTACATCGAAAAACTTTTCCCAAACTATTTCTTTTACTTTATGATAAACCTCGTCAGAATCTTTAGCTTTAAATGAATAAATTGGCTTAAGTACTCTGACTGCTGTTCTCAAATGGATGTTTGATTTATAGAGTAGCTTGGTGTCTCCTGTAAATGAGACCATCCTTTTACCTATTTCTACATTGTTACCACCGAGATTTACTATCTCTTCGGCAAGGACATTCTCAAGTCCCTGCATTGTTTTTGCAATAATTTCGAACTGCATTATTTTTTTGCTTTTGACTGTACTATTCTTGCATTTGGTGCAACATCTTCTGTTACCCAAATATTGCCACCAATTACGGCGCCACTTCCAATTATTATTCTGCCGAGTATAGTGGCATTAGAATATATTATTACATTATCTTCCAGAATTGGATGCCTTGGGATACCTTTAATTGGATTGCCATTCTCATCAACCGGAAAACTTTTTGCACCTAAAGTTACTCCCTGATAAAGTTTAACATTTCTACCTATTACAGCTGTTGCTCCAATCACAACACCTGTTCCATGGTCAATAGCAAAATATTGCCCGATTGTAGCACCCGGATGAATGTCAATGCCTGTTTCAGAATGAGCCATTTCAGTAATAATCCTTGGAATAAGCGGAACTCCTAATTCAAGAAGTTTATGTGCAATTCTGTAATTGAATATTGCTCTTATTCCCGGATAACAATAAATAACTTCATCTATGCTTCCTGCTGCAGGGTCTCCGTCAAAAGTAGCCTGAACATCAGTAGCAAGTATTTCTCTGATGCCGGGAAGACTGGAAATGAACTCTGTAGCTTTTTTTTCAGCAACAGTAGTTATATCTGCTGAATCTGCTATTTCATTACAATCTTCCTTTTCACCGTTGTTTTTCTTTATTGTAAAGCAAAGACCTGCCTGTATTTGAGATACTAATAGACAGTGTAATCTTTCAATATTTACACCTATATGAAAAGATAAGTTCAATCTTGTAATTGAAGCATTCCCAAAATAACCAGGAAATATAACCGATCTGCAAAGCGAAATTACTTCTTCCAACACAGCGGCTGAAGGCATAGGGTAAGATTCCATCTGCTCATGACAAAGCCCTTTAAGCATATCAAATTCCGATAGTTGCTTAATTGTCTTAGATATTTCGCCTGAATTCCTGAGATTCATTATTTGATATATTTTTTGCAAAAGTAATCAAATGTTTTTACTTGCTTGCCAGGCTGTTCAGATATACTTCAAGATTTGTATAATTTTTGTCAAGCGTGAATTGTCTGTTATCAGAGCTGTTTTTAGGATCTAATTTTTTTAAAGTCTCCCACTTGTCTGGTATTCCATCTCTGTCAGTATCAGGATTTTTTATGCCTTTTTTCAAATCAGGCCATCCTCCAACCTGGCTTGGGCTATCAATAATGCCTTTATCTCCGAAGTCTCCTTTACCCAATCTTGTCTGTTCAATTACACTGATGTCGTAACCATCTCTGTCAAAACTGCATCCTGCATATTTAAGCACTTTTCTATAAGCCTTTCTTGGACTGTCTTCATTGATTTTTTCATAAGGGAATGGAGTGGTAACTTTTGCTGAAACCGGATCTTTGCCTCCAACACCTTTCCAGTTTGAAGAACTAATTTCTTTATTCCCTTCTAAAAAGTTTCCTTCAACAAAATATCTACCGGTTCCGTCGTCTGAAACATCGAGTATAGAATTTGGTTTTGTGGTTGCCGGGCCTGGTTTGTAATAGTTTTTTACCATATTAATTTCTCCATGTTGGCCACCTCCGTATGCTGACTTAAAACCCCAGTTATAAATAACATTATTTCTATGATCGACCATTTTAGTCCCTTCAACTGAAGAAAATCTCGGATTTCTGCTGGAATGATTTGCCAGTAAGTTATGGTGGAATGTTGCCTTGTATCCACCCCAGATGCCTCCAAAACCGTGGTTCCCTTTTGTGTGAACGGATTTTCTTAAACTATGAGCAATAAGACACCATTGTACTGTAAGATTTTCTGTTTTGTAAATTGATAAACACTCGTCTATTGACCAGCTAACAGATATATGGTCAAGTATTACATTTTTCTGACCATATCTGCCTCCACCTAAAGCGTCTGCGTCTGATTTATGTTTATCTCCAACTCTGACTCTGATATATCTAACAATAACATTACTTGCATTTACAACCAAAGGATAATCTTTCAGGCATATTCCCTGACCCGGAGCACTTTGGCCGGCAATTGTTATACTATCGTTGTTTATCCTTAAAGGTGAAGATAGTTCTATATTGCCATCAACCTCAAAGACCACAGTCCTTGCTCCTGTGCTTTCAACTGCTTCTCTAAGACTTCCAGGCCCTGAATCATTTAGGTTTGTTACTACAAAGACCTTTCCTCCTCTGCCTCCTGTTGTAAATTTACCATAGCCTTCTGCTCCAGGGAAAGCAAGATTTTCTGAATTGACTGATAATGCAAAAAGAATGCATAAAATGATAAAAATGTTTTTTTTCATATGGTATTATTTAACTGTAGAATGAAACGTAAAAATATGCTCTTATTATAAAAAGTATTGTCTGTAAAAAGCCGAAAATTGGTAAATTTTTGTGTAGTTTTGCTATGTTTGATAAATTCAAACCTTTTAGTTGATTTATTACCAATGAGTAAGTTATTAAAGAAATATTTCATTAATATCTTGCGTCTGAATTTGAATTGCCTTACTTTTGCGGTCTCTTAAGAAAAACATATTCTCTATTATATAAAATTAATTATTCAAAGGTATGGGTTTATTTATCTTCAATTCCTCTATCGGACGGAAACTCATAATGAGTATTACGGGTCTGGCTTTGGTTTTGTTTTTAACATTCCATGGTATCATGAATCTTTTCGTTATCATCAATCCTGAGGTATACGATCAGATTTGCCATTTTTTGGGAGCCAATTGGTATGCTCTAGTCGGAACCATTGGACTTACAGTCCTGATTGTTGTGCATGTTGTCTATGCATTCTGGTTATCGTTGCAAAACTATCTTGCCAGAGGTAAAGACAGGTATGCAGTAAGTAAAAAAGCACCGGGAGTTGACTGGGCATCTCAGAACATGTTGGTTTTGGGTGTTATAATCTTCGGTTTTTTAGCATTGCACCTTTACAACTTCTGGTATAAAATGCAACTACAGGAGCTAATTGCCAAAATTGGAGGTGATGTTCTTCATGTACCAGGAGCAGAATTAGTACAAGGATTGTTTGAAAGTCCGGTTTATTGCCTTATCTATATGGTTTGGCTTTTTGCAATCTGGTTTCATTTGACACACGGAGTTTGGAGTGCTATTCAGACAATGGGTGGTAGCAATAATATTTGGCTTCCACGTATTAAACTCATTTCAAACATTGTAGCCACACTGGTTATATTAATGTTTATGTCAATACCTGTTTATTACCTGATTACAAACCTTCTGGGCTAAAACTTATGAATATGGCTACAAATAACGAAACCAAAAAGATCGATGCCAGGATTCCCGAAGGACCTTTGGCTGAAAAATGGAAAAATTTCAAAGCTCACCAAAAACTGGTTAACCCTTCAAACAAGCGTCGCCTGGACATTATTGTTGTCGGAACCGGTCTTGCAGGAGCTTCTGCTGCTGCTTCACTGGGTGAACTTGGATTTAACGTATTAAATTTCTGCATTCAGGACTCACCAAGACGTGCTCACTCTATTGCAGCTCAAGGCGGTATTAATGCTGCTAAGAACTATCAAAATGATGGTGACTCTGTATATCGCTTATTTTATGATACAATTAAAGGTGGAGACTACAGAGCAAGAGAAGCTAACGTTTATCGTTTGGCTGAAGTATCAAATAGTATAATTGACCAATGTGTTGCGCAGGGTGTTCCTTTTGCAAGAGAATACGGAGGTTTGCTTGATAACCGTTCTTTTGGTGGTGCACAGGTTTCAAGAACTTTTTACGCAAAAGGCCAGACTGGACAGCAACTTTTATTAGGTGCTTACTCTGCATTGAGCCGTCAGGTAAATAAAGGATCTGTAAAATTGTACACAAGATATGAAATGCTCGATCTTGTTATAGTTGAAGGAAAAGCCAGAGGTATTATTGCAAGAAATCTTGTTACTGGTAAAATAGAGAAATTTTCTGCGCATGCAGTAGTAATCGGAACAGGGGGTTATGGTAATACATTCTTCCTTTCTACTAATGCTATGGGCTCAAATGGCTCTGCTGCTATTCAGATTTACAAAAAAGGAGCTTATTTTGCTAATCCTGCTTTCGCACAGATACATCCAACTTGTATACCTGTACACGGAGAGAATCAGTCAAAGCTTACTTTAATGTCTGAGTCATTAAGAAATGACGGAAGAATCTGGACTCCAGCAAAAAAAGAAGATGCTGAAGCAATAAGAGCAGGTAAATTAAAACCAACACAGATTGCAGAAGAAAATCGTGATTATTATCTGGAACGTCGCTATCCTGCTTTTGGAAACCTAGTTCCTCGTGATGTTGCATCAAGAGCTGCAAAAGAACGTTGTGATGCCGGTTTCGGTGTGGGAGCTACAGGTTTAGCAGTTTATCTTGATTTTTCAGATGCAATTAACAGACTTGGTCGTTCAACAGTTGAGGCAAGATATGGAAACTTATTCCAGATGTATGAAAAGATTGTTGATGAAAATCCATATGAGACTCCTATGATGATTTACCCTGCTATCCACTATACAATGGGTGGTGTTTGGGTTGATTACGAACTACAAACTTCAATACCAGGATTATTCTGTATTGGAGAGGCAAATTTCTCAGATCACGGAGCTAATCGTTTAGGTGCATCTGCGCTAATGCAGGGTTTGGCTGATGGATATTTCGTGTTGCCATATACAATACAAAATTATTTGGCTGACGAAATACGTACACCTAGATTATCTACAGACTTACCTGAATTTACCGATGCAGAAAAGGCTGTTAAATCTAGAATTGAAAAACTTATGAAAATACAGGGTAATCGTAGTGTTGACTCACTTCATAAGGAACTAGGCCTGATTATGTGGGACTTTGTTGGAATGGGAAGAAACAAGGAAGGTCTTGAAAAGGCTCTTGTTGAAATTAAGAGAATAAGGAAAGAATTCTGGTCAAATGTATTTATTCCTGGAAGTGGAGAAGATCTTAATACTGAACTCGAAAAAGCATTGAGAGTCGCTGACTTTATAGAAATTGGAGAGTTGATGGCCCGTGACGCATTACTTCGTGAAGAGTCTTGTGGAGGACACTTCCGTGAGGAACATCAAACACCTGAAGGTGAAGCATTAAGACATGATGAGAAATACTCATATGTATCTTGCTGGAAATATAAAGGTGAAGACCAGGAGCCCGAGTTACTCAAAGAAGATTTGAACTACGAATTTATTAAGGTTCAACAAAGGAATTACAAATAATCAAAGGTCATGGAAAAAAATATAAATATAACACTTAAAGTTTGGCGTCAGAGGGGCCCTAAAGCCAAGGGCGCATTCGAAACCTATAAGCTTGACGGAGTATCAACAGGTAGCTCTTTCCTTGAAATGCTTGATATGTTAAATGAGAATCTGGTAAGCCAAGGTAAAGAACCAGTTGTTTTTGACCACGATTGTCGTGAAGGTATTTGTGGAATGTGTTCTCTTTACATTAACGGTCATCCACACGGACCAGATGAAGATGTAACAACATGCCAGCTTCATATGCGTAAATTTCATGACGGTGAAACCATTACAATAGAGCCATGGCGTTCTCATGGATTCCCTATTATTCGTGACCTTATGGTTGATCGTACTGCTTTTGACAGTATTATTCAAGCAGGAGGTTATGTATCTGTAAATACAGGTGGAATACCTGATGCAAATGCAATACCAATTCCAAAAGTTATTGCAGATGAGGCTATGGATTCAGCTTCATGCATTGGATGTGGTGCTTGTGTCGCAGCATGCAAAAACGGCTCAGCAATGTTATTTGTTTCTGCTAAAGTAAGTCAGTTAGCTTTACTTCCACAAGGTAAGGCTGAGGCTTCAAGAAGAGCAAAAGCTATGGTTGCAAAAATGGATGAATTAGGATTTGGAAACTGTACGAATACAGGAGCTTGCGAGGCTGAATGTCCAAAGAATATTTCAATAACAAATATTGCCAGACTTAACAGAGAGTTTCTTTCTGCAAAGTTTAAGGATTAAAATCCCTGATTAAATAGTGAAAAAGGCTGCACATCGCAGCCTTTTTTATTTAAAGGTGTAAATGTAATTCATAAAGAAGTTCCAAAGAGTAACAACTCCAATTGCGATTAGCTTTGAAATATAAAAATTAAGCTTCATCTTTTCATTAAGAAAGTAAATAATCAGATTGTTTATTAACAATCCTGCCAGAGATATTCCAAAAAAAGAAAAATATTCAGTAGCTATATGGCTGTTTTTACTTTCAAAGGTCCAGATACGGTTAAAAAAGTAGTTAGAAGTTGCTGCCAGCACAAAACCCGTAGAGTTAGCAAGATACTTGTTAGTTTTTAGTTTCTCTTTTAATAACCATGTGAATCCAAAATCAACAAGCATACCCGAAAAACCGACAACGCCAAACTTAATTAGTTTATAAAATAACTCTGTTTCAAACATCATTTTATACTTAAAACTGGATACTTTCTTGTATTGATACCCTTCTCCAATGAAGGACCAAAAACATTTTTTATACTTACAGAAAAATTGTATTCACCTTCAGGCAAATCCGGAACAATAACAAGAAACTCACCTGCTATTTTTTCCATTGATTTTATCGAGTATATTTCAATATCATTTAAAACTTTTGCTGTATTCTTAATTTTCTTTGTAAAAAAATTAGAAGACAACTCCAAAGGTAATACACTATCTTTAAATACAACTTCAAATTTGTAAGGATTAATAATCGAATACAATACTTTTAACGTATCACCTCTGGAATAAAATTCTTTCTTTTCAATAATAAAATCAGTTTTTAATCTCAGCCCGGAATTAAATTTATCAACTTCAAAACCGGTGATTATGTTGCCATTAATATTGAATGTCTTACTTTTTCCATCTATTTCGGCACATATAAATGCTGGTTTTCCCTCAAATTCTTTGTCTAATTGCCAGATGTCAAACTGGGTTCTTCTATTATATATTGAGCTTATTGTTGTTGAAGGCTTTTTTGTATAATATGTATATAATGAAGGAGCCTGAAAAGATCCGTGAAATATTACAGGTTTATTACCAGCAATTTTAGATATCGCTTCATATTTTTCAGAACCGTGAAAATTAAATTTCTCTGCAACAGGATCAATCAACAACCCAATTCTTACCAAAAAAATAAGAATGACAACCGGAGTTAAAAACCTTTTAATAAAACCTCTTACCTTATGATTTTGCAAAGCTGTTTTATATATAATAATAATAAAAGCAATAGATACTACTACTGTCCAATGAGGCTCAGCATGGCCTCTGTAGCACATAATCCAAAAGAATGCCAGAAAACCAACAATTAAAAAATGCAGAGATCTGGTGAATAAATCTGAACATTTATTCTTAAAAACAATATATAGTCCTAGTCCCAGAGAGAAAGGGTTAAAAATTGCTATTTGGTTAGGCCAGTACTCAAGAAAATAATTTAGTTTGAATTGAGAGCTTCTGTCAACAAGATGATATTTAAAACTTGGATAGTCATTAATATATTGCCAGTAAATATGTGGTGAAATCAGTAATAAAGAAATAAAACCAGCAACCCAGATTTGTGGTTTCTTTAATAGATTTATGTTCGATAAAATCACGAAAAATACAACAAGAACAGATTGATACTTGCTTAATATCATAAATGCAATCGAAACTGCAAGCAAGAGAGTATTTAAAGGACTTTGTTTTGATAAAAATTTCTTGTAATAGAGCAAAAATAATGAAGCAAAAAGGAGTAAAGGAGAGTCCGGAGTCGCTATAAACCCCAGGGCGCTAAACATAATTAGGGAGGAACAAATTATAAAAAACAATATGACATCCTCTTTTTTAGCCTTTTTATCGTCAATAATTAGCCAAATAATAAATAAAGAAATTGCTTGAGCAATAACGGTTAATAGTCTGAATCCAATATTTCCGTCAAATAATGATGATCCAAGAAATCCGAAAAGAGCAATCATAGGAGGGTGATCAAAATATCCCCAAGCCAGATTATTACTCCAAAGAGAATAATAGGCTTCATCGTTTGATATATTTGTGAACGCTGCCTGTAATAAATTGATTACAAACCAGGTTGTTAGCAAATATAAAAATGTTTTTCTGCTGTTCATTAAATATTTTTATTTAACAGATTGTGTTTTTTTATAAAGTCGGCGGTTTGTTTTACAGTAGTTCTAATTGGTATAAAACTAAATTTTAGTGTTTCAGTTATAGCTTTATTTGAAAAATATTGTGGGTGCTGCGCACTTCTAATAGTGTCTTTTGTAAGTTGAGGCGTTTTTCCTGTTAAAAGTCCAGCAAGTGATGATAAATTTGCTCCAATGTTTAGAATTAATTTTCCGGCTTTTATATAAGGACCTTTTTTTCCGAATTCATTAGCAATCCATTTAAAGAGAGTTTTATTATCAAGATTCTCTGAAACCAAAACGAATCTTTTTCCAAAAATATTTTTATTCATCAGGTTGTATGCGATTTTTGAAATGTCTCTAACATCTACATATCCAGTAGTTGCTTCTGTGTAAAAAGGTATACCTTTTGAACCAACTTTAAAAAAAAGCATACTTCCCTTATCTGGTAGTCCTGGACCTAATACAACTCCAGGATTTAAAATAACTACATTAAGTCCTTCAGATTGGCCTCTCCATACTTCTAGTTCTGATAAATATTTACTTTCATTGTATGCTGAGACTTTTTTAAGGGGATCTCTATGAGAGTTTTCATCTATTAACTTGTTGTCATATTCATTCCCAAGCGCCGCAATTGAGCTAATAAAGCAAAACTTTTTTATACCATTTTCCAGAGCCGCATCAACAACATTTGATGTTCCCTGAACATTTATCCTCAGTAAATCATTTCTGTTTTGCTCATTAAACGAAACCATTGCAGCACAGTGATAGACTTCAGAAACACCCTGCATTATTTCCTTAAGTCCAACGAAATCAAGAGTGTCTCCAATTGCCCATTCTACTTTTGAGTATAATTCATCATATGAAACATCATAGTATTCACAAATCAGCTTAAGTTGCTTGTAAGAAGATGATTTTCTAATCAGAGCCCTGATCTTAAAATTGTTCTTGTATAGATTTACCAGCAAATGACCACCTATCAATCCGGTACTGCCGGTAACTAGTATTAATTCTTGCATAATTGATTAATTATCAGATTGAGGGCAAAAGTACGAAAAGAAACTAAAATTGCTTATTTTTGTGCGGATTTTGAATGTTCTTAATACCCTACCAATGCAGGGAGATAGTTTAATTATTTCAGACACTTTAAAAACTAAAGTCGACAGCAGTTATGTTGTTGATCTTCCTGTTTTTATAAATAATGAAGTAGCTTTATCAGACACTATCCCATTTAGTTTGCCAGTTTATGTAATATCTAAACCAGAAACCACATTTCCATTAGTTTCTACAGATATCTTTCATTCAGGAACTTCCAGAAAAAAAGATATATTGCAGGAAAGTGTCATTCTATTATTGCTTTTAGTTGTGGTTTTTTTTCTTTTCAGGTTTTTTTCTAAAGGAACCGAGACTGCACTAATCTATTTCAGAAAATTGTCTAAGACAGATGCAAGAAATAATAAAACTGATTTTTCCGGTATTAGAATTATGCCAGTATTTTGGATTGCAGATATGATTATACTGACATTTACTTCTAAAATGTATCTTTCATATTTCAATAAAAATATAGTTTCTGAAATGCCTGAGATTGCCTTTTTAACTATTTTACTTTTTGTAATAAGTTTCTGGTTAATAAAGAACTTTGTTTTATATGTTATAGGTGTTGTGTTTTTTTCTAAAACACAAATAAATAACTGGTTTGCTATGTCAATGCTTAATATGACTTTATTTTCTCTATCATTACTACCATTAATAATTGTTAATACTGCTGGTATAGCTTTACCACTTATAATCATGGTATTTTGGCCATTATTTTTCCTTGTGTTACCTAAAATGTTTCAATATTTACAGGCGCCAAAATTATTTTCACTAAAGAAGCGTGGATTTTTATATTTGATTTTGTATCTTTGCGCCCTAGAAATTTTACCTTTTTTGGTGTTCATAAAAGGTTTGATATTAATATAAAAGTAAGATACATCTAAACATTAATATTTTGAAAATCAAGAATTTACTTGTATCACAGCCAAAACCCACATCTGAGAAATCTCCTTATTTTGATTTGGCTGAAAAGTATGGATTGAAAATTGATTTTCGTCCATTTATAAAAGTTGAGCCTGTTTATGCAAAAGAATTCAGACAACAAAGGGTGTCTATTCTTGATTATTCAGCTGTAGTTTTTACCTCCAGGACTGCAATAGATCACTACTTCAGACTATGTGAAGAGTTAAGAGTTTCTGTGCCTGAAACTATGAAGTATTTCTGTATAACTGAGCAGGTTGCGCTATATCTGCAAAAGTATATTGTATACAGAAAAAGAAAAATATTTCATACTCAGGATGGAAAAATTGACAGTTTTGTACAATTAATACAAAAGCACAATTCAGAAAAGTATCTTGTTCCTGTATCTGATGTGCATAAAGATGAATTGTTGGTTAAACTTGACGATAAGAAAGTCGAGTATACTAAAGCTGTTATGTATTGCACAGTAAGTAACGATTTTTCACCTGAAGAAAAATTTGATTACGATATGCTTGTTTTTTTCAGTCCGTCCGGGGTTGCATCATTATTAAAGAATTTTCCTGAATTTATACAGGGTGATATTGCCATTGCTTGTTTAGGTTCAACCACTGCAAAATCTGTTAGAGAATCAGGATTAAGGTTAGATGTAGAAGCTCCAACACCTGAGTATCCTTCAATAACATCTGCACTTGAAGCATATATTAAGGATAATCATAAATCGAATAGGAAATAAGTTATTTATTTATTTTATACGCTGTTTTCATGTAGTTTGTCTACTTTTGTGAAAACAGCGTTTTTTTATGTCAAAAAAAAAAGAAAATACTTTCTCTAAAAAGGAGCGAATCTGTAATGTTGACCAGATTTCAGACTTATTTGAAAATGGCTCATCATTTATTTCATATCCTGTAAGAGTTGTTTGGCATGTTGTTAAATCTGATAACAATGTGCCGGTAAAAGTTTTAGTAAGTGTTTCAAAAAAGAAATTGAAACATGCTGTTGATAGAAACGCGGCCAAGAGACTGGTTAAGGAAGCTTATCGTTTGAATAAGTCAATCTTAAATGATATTCCACTATCTGATAATACAATTTTTATAGCTTTCATCTGGCTGTCTATAGATAAGGTTGATTTTGTTAAAGTGAACAAAAAAATGGCAGAGGCGTTAAGGAAAATAAAGACTAATATTTGTACAGATGAGGTTGATTGAAATTCCAAAAAAACTTCTTAGCTGGTTGTTTATAGGTTTAATAAAATTCTATCAATATTCTATTTCACCACTTACTCAACCTTCCTGCAGGTACACGCCTACATGCTCTCAATATGCTTTAGAAGCTATAAAGAAGCATGGGCCTCTTAAAGGTGGCTGGCTAGCCTTAAAAAGAATTTTGAGTTGCCATCCATGGGGTGGGCATGGTTACGATCCGGTGCCTTAAATAAGCTATGATAGTAGATATACATAGTCACAATTTGGAAGAAGTAGATGGGATTAAAATCTTTAACCTTTCAATAACTGATTCTGTATTAAAGTCAGAACTTTTAAGAATTAAAGATAGGCATTTGTTATTCAGTCTGGGCGTTCACCCATGGGATACTATTAATTTTAATAAATCAAAAATTTCTGAGTATATCAATTTATTCAGTCATGAAGATGTCGTTGCAATTGGAGAAATTGGTCTGGATAGTCTTAAAGGGTCTAATTTTCAATTTCAGTATGAAATATTTGAAGCTCAATTAAAAATTGCTTCTGAATTAAAGAAACCAGTAATTTTGCATGTAGTAAAAAGTATAAGCCATATTTTGAAGCTAAAAAATAAATATACTGAGATTCCTTCCTGGATAATACATGGTTTTAGAGGAAACATCAGACAAGCTGAAATGTATTTATCCAGAGGTTTTTATCTTTCATTTGGTGAAAGATATAATACTGACACAATTAAAGGGTGTCCTTTGGATAAATTATTTATTGAGTCAGATGATAGTGGGAAAGATATTGACCAGATCTACGAAAAGATTTCTAATGATCTTGATATTTCACAGGAAAGGCTTGAAAACCAAATAATGATTAATTATTGCAATGTCTTTAAAAAATAAAAGAGGCAATAGATTATCGCCTCTTTTATTTTTTGGATATTTGTTGATTTAACCGATAAATTTATAACCAACGCCTTTAATAGTTGTAATATAATTTTCACCGATTTTTTCACGAATCTTTCTTACGTGAACATCTATAGTACGATCACCAACAATTGATTTATTGCCCCATACCAGTTTGAAAATTTCTTCTCTGGTAAATACTTTCATAGGTTTTGAAGCTAATAATAATAGTAGTTCGAATTCTTTACGAGGCAGGAATATGTCCTGACCATCTTTGTAAACAAGATAACGTTCGCGATCAATAACAATACCTTTTTGAGGAACTGTTTCTTTTGTGTTTCCAAGATACTTTGACAGTATATTTTGAACACGTTTAGTTATAAGCACAGAGTTTGTATCTCTTGTTCCGAATTCATCAACTCCAAGATCGAACCATTCTAGTTGTTCTTCGATCTTTTGGTTGTTGTCAAGTAAAAAGTATACGTTAAAACGTAACTCATCTTTCAATTTTTTGATTTTTTTGCAAAGCTCTATTGCTTTTGCGTCATCGGTTGGAGTGTCGATGAACACAAGACAAGGCAATTCTTCGGAAATAAATTCAGCGGCTTTTTGAACACTGTAGGTGTTTTCTACTACAGCCCTTGAATTAACCAAAGACTCTTGTACTTTCGTACCAAGAATAGATCCTTTAGCAGAAAAAATCAACACATTACTTTGGAGTGGTTTCATAAATGATTGATTTTTAATAAAATTTAATAAAGGCGATATATGAATAAATATGTAATAACTACACACAAATATAATTGAACTAAGTCATTAAATCAAATTTTTCAATCTATTTATACTTAATTATGAAATAAGACGTATTTTTGCAGTCAAAAGTTCAAGGATAAAATGACAAATCCTACTTTATAACATATTTTAACATATATATAAATTTTACATATCAGATAAATGGATTTTATTGAAGAATTAAAATGGCGTGGAATGATTCACGACCTTATGCCAGGCACAGATGAGCAACTAAAAAAAGAAATGACTACTGCTTATCTTGGTATTGACCCAACCGCTGATTCGTTGCATATTGGTCATATGGTGAGTGTTATGATGTTAATGCATTTCCAGAGATGTGGTCATAAGCCTATAGCTCTTGTAGGTGGCGCTACAGGTATGATTGGTGATCCGTCACTGAAATCACAGGAGAGAGTGCTACTCAATGAAGAAACCCTCAGGCATAATCAGAATGCTATAAAAAATCAATTATCGAAGTTTCTGGATTTTAATAGTGATGCTCCAAATTCAGCTGAATTGGTTAACAATTATGACTGGATGAAAGATTATTCTTTCCTGAATTTCATTAGAGATATTGGAAAGCATATAACTGTTAATTATATGATGGCAAAGGACTCTGTTAAGAAGAGACTTAGTTCAGAGACTTCAGATGGAATGTCATTCACAGAATTCTCATATCAGTTGCTTCAGGGATTTGATTTTCTCCACTTATATCGCGAAAAGAATTGCAGATTACAAATTGGAGGCTCAGATCAATGGGGTAATATAACTACAGGAACCGAACTTATCAGAAGAGTTGCCGGTGGTGAAGCTTTTGCGTTGGTGTGTCCATTAATAACAAAAGCAGACGGAACTAAATTCGGAAAAACTGAAAGTGGAAATGTTTGGCTGGACAAAAAATATACATCTCCATACAAATTCGTACAATTCTGGCTGAATGTAAGTGATGCAGATGCAGAAAAATACATTAAAATATTTACATTCCTTACAAGAGAAGAAGTCGAGCAGCTGGTAGAATCTCACAGGGCTGAACCACATTTAAGGCTTTTACAAAAAAGACTTGCAGAAGAGATTACATGCATGGTTCATTCAAGAGAAGATTATAACTCTGCAATAGAAGCTTCTTCAATTTTGTTTGGTAATGCAACTGCCGATACTCTCAAAAAGCTGGATGTTGAAACCATGCTTTCGGTTTTTGAAGGAGTTCCGACATTTGAGGTTTCGAGAAGTGACTTTGAAGCTGGAATTAAAATTATTGATCTTTTAACTGAAAAAACTGCAGTATTCCCATCAAAAGGTGAGTGTAAGAAAATGATACAAGCCGGTGGTTTTTCAATTAACAAAGATAAGTGGACTGAAATTGATGCAGTTCTCACTGATAGTAATTTACTAAACGGAGGATATGTTTTAGCGCAAAAAGGTAAGAAAAACTATTATCTGATTCTGGTAAAGTAAAAAAAACGGCAAAGGTCTTTGATGATTAAAAGTTATTAACTACTTTTGCCCCCGCTTTCAATGGAGAGCAAAAAAGGGATTGTCTCATGGTGTAATGGTAGCACTACAGTTTTTGGTACTGTCTGTCTAGGTTCGAATCCTGGTGAGACAACTTTAAGAGACCTGAATTCATTTGAGTTCAGGTCTTATTTTTTTCAAAGCCTCAAAGTTTCTTTTTAAGTCTTTTTTGTCTATTCTTGACAGACATGTGTCTTTTAAATTGATTTCATCGATATTATCTAAGCTTATATTAGATATTTTCTCTATTGCGGATAATAAATCAAGAGTTTGTTCTGTCCTGAATTTATTCCATGGGCAAACTATCTGGCATATATCGCATCCAAAAAAGTAGCCACCTTTTTCGCAAATTTCAGATTCTTCATCTGTGAAATCCCCTTTTTTTTCTATAGTCAAATACGAAATGCATTTATTGCAATCAAGTCCGAAAGATACTGAAAGAGCATTTCCGGGGCATGCAGTAATGCATTTATTGCAGTTTCCACAATGCTCTTTTACGGGATTATCATAATCAAGTTCGACGTCAACCAACAATGAGCCTAAATGATAGTAAGAGCCCTTGCCCGGGATAATTATGTTTTTGTTTTTGCCTATCCAACCAATACCTGATTTTTCGGCCCAATACCTCTCGGCAACAGGTGCAGAATCACAAAATGATCTACCGTTGACTGCTATGCCTTTTTCATTTATTATTTCCAGTAATTGATATAGTTTATTTTTAATTACTGTATGGTAGTCATTGTTGATGGCAAAAGCTGCAATTTTAGGCTTTTCTTCATTTCTTTCGATGAAATGATAATAATTTAAGCCAACTACAATAACAGAAATAGTATTATCAACCAGTTTTACAGGATTGTATCTTTTTTCCTTGTTTCTGTTCATAAAACTAAGGCTGGCATTATATCCGTGTGATAACCATTTTTCGTAAGCTTCAATATTTGAAAATGCAATTTCCTCAGCTTTGGCAATTTTACAACTATCAAAACCAAGTCTTGCTGCTTCACTTTTAATTATTAAAGTTAGTTCTGATTTGTTCATTGAAATCTAAATCTATTGATTATGTACAAAAATACTTTAAAAAGAATGAAGTTTTTTCAGGATACAGTATCTTTGTCTCATTAAACTAAAACTATATGAATATCTTATTGCTCGGATCTGGTGGCAGAGAACATGCACTTGCCTGGAAAATATCTCAAAGTCCAGTTTTAAATAAATTGTTTATAGCTCCCGGTAATGCCGGAATGTCTGAATTAGGTTCAATTGTTCCCATTTCATCAACAGATTTCCCAAAGCTGAAAGACTTTGTATTAGCTAATAACATTAATATGATTGTTGTTGGACCTGAAGACCCATTAGTAAAGGGTGTTTATGATTATTTCAGTAATGATAGTGAGACCTCATCCATTCCTGTAATTGGGCCATCAGCTGCAGGTGCAATGTTAGAAGGTAGTAAGGACTTTTCAAAAGGGTTCATGATTAGACATAATATACCGACTGCAGCATATCTTAGTGTGACATCTGATAATATTTCTGAAGGGTATTCCTTCCTTGAAAAATTGACTTCTCCTTATGTGTTAAAAGCAGATGGACTTGCAGCAGGCAAGGGCGTGCTGATAATTAAAGATATAGAAGAGGCTAAAAGTGAGCTTTCAAATATGTTGGATGGCAAGTTTGGAGATGCCAGTAAAACGGTTGTAATAGAAGAGTTCCTATCGGGTATAGAATGTTCAGTTTTTGTAATGACCGATGGTAAGAACTATAAAGTATTACCGGTAGCAAAAGATTATAAAAGAATAGGTGAAGGTGATACTGGACTTAATACAGGTGGTATGGGTGCGGTTTCTCCGGTATCTTTTGCTGACGAAGGTTTTATGAAAGTTGTAGAAAGAGACATAATTATTCCTACAATTGAAGGATTGAGAGAAGAAAATATAGTTTACAAAGGGTTTATATTTCTGGGTTTAATTAATGTAAATGGTAAACCTTATGTGATTGAATACAATGCAAGAATGGGTGATCCTGAGACAGAGGTTGTTATGCTTAGAATCAAGTCTGATTTTGTTGAATTACTTGAAGGAGTTGCAAACGAAAACCTCGATGAAAAGGAACTTATTGTTGACGACAGATATGCTGTAACAGTAATGTTAGTCTCAGGAGGATATCCTGAAGTATATGAAAAAGATAAGGTTATAACCGGTCTTGAAAATGTGGTTAACAGTGTTGTTTTTCATGCTGGAACCAAAAATGTTGATGGAAAGATTGTTACAAATGGGGGCAGAGTCATTGCTGTGAGCTCTTATGGTTCTGGCAAGGAAGAAGCTTTAAGCTGTTCTTATGCAAATGCAAAAGCCATAAACTTCGATAAAAAGTACTACAGATCTGATATAGGTTTTGATTTAAAATAATGAAAAGAGGTTTTTTAACCGTAATTGCATACTCAAACGGCTTGTGGGCTGCAGGACTTTTATTGTTGATAATTTCTGCAGTCCATAATCTCATATTACCAATATCAAAACAAGAGTTGCCTGATAATCAGCTTATATTATATATCCTTAATATTGACAACCTTGATGCCTTTCCCTTTAATCATGTTCTAAGGTTTTTGTACTTACTTGGTAGTGCATTTCTTGTACAGTATTTTTCTAGTCAATATCGTCTAATCAGAGTCAGATCGTATTTTCCTTTTTTCTTTTTTTGTTTGTTTTCAGCGACCTTTTTGCCATTTCTGCCAATGAATGGAGTTGCATTCTCTTCTTTGTTTTTTAGCTTTTCTGTTATACGGTTATTTAAGTCTTTTGATTCGCGAAATCCACACAAATCAATATTTGATGCGATACTTCTTTTGTCGATTGCTTCATTATTTCAGCCAAAGCTATTGTTCTTGATTCCGGTTATCTGGATAATGATGTCTTTGTTCAGGGTTTTTAGCTTCAAGACATTTATATCTTCAGTTCTAGGATTTACTATGGTTTATTGGGTGGTCGTTGCCTTTTCATTTATTTTTGGTAATTATCAGTTCCTGAATACTACAGTTTCAGAATTGACTGATTTTAAATTGTTTAATATAAATGGGATAGGCTTGTCTGAGCTAATATATATGATTTTTTTAATTATACTTGTAGTCTCTTCTCTTATATATTTTTGGCCAAAGCAACATCTGGATAAGTTATTGACCCGTAATTATTTAAACAGTGTAATTTTTATTTGGTTCTCTTTGCTTACTTTATGGATGTTTTCTGGAAACGACCTTGAATTTTTAATTTTTCTGTTTAATATGACATCAATTGTTGTAGCATATTATTTCTCACTTTATGACACAATTGTCTCCAGAATACTTTTTATATCATTTCTAGTAATTTCTTTTTTTGGCTACTTTACTATCTAAACATTTTTTGTAGCTCTAAGCATTTCTCTTTTACCGGGAGGGCCAGGAAGTCTTTCAGTTTGGAAACCACACCTGTTAAGCCTTCTTCTGACTTCTCCCATTGCACAATACGTTACGAGTATCCCACCAGTATTCATACTCTCGAAAATCCTTGAAAATATGATTTCATCCCACATTTCTGGTTGTTTGGAAGGTGCAAATGCATCAAAATAGACTAAGTCAAAGTTGCTTTCAAATTTAAAATCTATTAGACTTTCATTATATTTTTTAAAATGAAATGATTCAGGTATAATTTCAGTTAATTCGTTACATCTGATGGTATGTAATTTCATAAACTGACTTTTAGAAATAGTTGTCGAAAGTTTGTGGTAGTCTAGTTTTTCAATAATTTCAGGCTCAAGCATGTATGCTTCAATACATTCATAAGTGACTTTTTTGTTTTTTAATACAGCCTCTTCCATTGTTAGCAGGCAATTTAAACCTGTACCAAAACCGACCTCAAAAACTGAAATTTCTTTTTTACTAATTTCATTGAACCCGGTATTTATAAATACATGTCCCGATTCTGTAAATGCACCATTTACAGAGTGGTAAGATTCGTCCATATTCTCTGAATGAAGAGAATATGAACCATCTAATGTTTTAATAAGTTTAAAATCTGAATACAGCATTTTTATCCGGCAACACTAACTGATAATCCTGTTTTTTTTCTGATTTTCTGAGCAATTCTATTTAATTCAGCTAATGAAATTTTTTCAAGATCATTTATAGGAGTATCTCTGTCAATTGTGTAAATCATAACTGACTGAGGTTTTATTTCATTATATAAATCGATTAATGAGCATATCTCGTTGTCAGTTGTATTATCAAAGCATTCACCATTGTAAGAACCCTTTGTCAACATGGTCTGAATTATTAATCTACCATCAAATGCTTTAAGATTATCAACGTGAGATCTGACACTGAAGTTTTTCAATACAGGTCTGTCCATTATTCTGGTGGTTTCATCGTTAGCACTATCAAGTTTAAGAATAGCCTGATCTACTTTAATTAATGCGTCAAAAATTTTCTTGTTGGCAATCTGAGTTGCATTTGATAGTACACTAACTTTTGCATTTGGAAAGTATAAATCTCTCAATCTTAGGGTTTCATCAATAATAAAAGAAAATTCAGGGTGCAAAGTAGGCTCACCGTTGCCTGCAAATGTTATTACGTCAGGCTTGATCTTATCTGTTTTTAGCTGTTCTAGTTTTTTGATTAATGCTGCTACAACATCTGCAGCTTTTGGAAGTTTTCCACCTTTGTTCTGACTATTAAGTCCGCATTCGCAGTAAAGACAGTCAAATGAACATACTTTTCCGTCAACAGGAAGCAAATTTATACCTAGTGAGACACCCAACCTGCGGCTTTTTACAGGTCCGAAAACAATTTCTTCAAATAAAAATGTTGGCATAACTATAAATCGTTTAGTTCAAATACAGTTTATATTCGCAAAGTTACTTAAAATTATATCTTAAGTCTGAAAGTCATCGCCATATCTGTTTTTTTATCATAATAACTTTCATTCTTGATGTAAGCAAACTTTCCTAACTTAAACCACAAACTGACGTTTTTGTTTAAATTATATTTCAAACATATGGATGTTCTGCAGCCAGTACCGTAAAGTAAAGGCATTGAAAATGTACCGGGCAGGCTTTTTTCGTACACAAATAATCTATTTTCATAATTTACTGCATCAAATGCTGTAATTTTGAAATATGCATTTATTTTGTTCGAATTATCGGTATAATCAATAATCTGCGTAAGTCCTAAACCGTATGTTGTTTTATTGTTTTCAGTATATGAGTTGGCATCAATTGTCGATTGAAATCCAGGATTGGTTTTTTTATTCACTAAATTAAGTCTGATTTGTCTTTTACATTTAACAGATGTTGCATAGCTAAATTCATTTTTTACCTTATATCTTAAACTTATGTTTGAACTGTTCTTGCTTTGGTATGAGAGTTGAAATGCGATGTCATTACCATTTGTAATGAAGTATTTGCTGTATTTAATCCATGGGAAACTGAACTGATCTAAATATGCATTTAATGTAATATTTTTCAGGATATTCCACTTTATTACTCCATATACACCTTTCTCATTTCTTATAGAACCGCCTTCAGAAAACCCGCCTGATGTATATATATAATATGTTGGAGCATAATTTCTGTAGAGTACAGATATTTCCATTAATGAGAAAGGCTTAAAATTAACTCCGCTTATTATTGCATATCCTGAATTCTGGCAGATTGCGGTTTCACCAAATGCTACTATTTTCTTTATTTTTATCCTGTAGTCTAAAGAAAGATTGTAGCCTTTTTTACCTCTGAAATAGTACATATTATAAAGTTCGTATTCTGGATCGAAATAATTGTTAAAGCTCCACAATACACTACTTAACCCTGCTTGAATATTGTTATTTTTATAACTGAGATGTGTGCCTGTAGAATAATATTTAGTGTTTCCTTTATTCTCAAGTTCTGACGGTGTTCTGTGAAGTCCGGTTTCTAAAATAGATGTAAAGTTGCTGTCATTTAGATTAGTATCAATTTTCCTGATTGAGCCGAAACCACTAAGTTCAAGATTTTTGCTTTCAATTAAATAAAGACTAAAGCCAATCCCCCTGTTAAAACCAGATTCAGAAGATGAGAAATGTCTGTTGATCTCCTGAGAGTTTACTTCAGGATTTGCAAGCGAAAGATTTTTACCTAATGAAAAAGATTTTCCGCATGAAAGACCTTGTCCAAAGTTCACGGTAAAATCTCCAAAAACTATTCTTTTTATACGATATAAATCGTTAATCATAAGATTTAGTGACAAGTAATCCGGCATTTTTTTTTCATAAAAAAACTTTTCACCACCATCTTTTTGTATAATAAAGCCAGTTTGAATTTTGTCTTTAAACTTAAGACCATATCTGAATGTTTCTGCGAAATTATTGCCTAGACATGATTCATCATTGCCCGCAGAGTTCCTGATTACTGAAAGCTTTATTTCGTTTTTTGGGTATTTAAATAGCTCTTTAATATCTCTTGTTCCCTTTTGTGATTTATTTTCATCTGAAATTGTTATAAAAGGCTCAAGCAATTTACTCAGAGTTTCATCAATGCCGGATATAAGCTTAAGTTCTGATTTGTCCACCATTGGGCCATATCTGTATATGTAGTATGATATATTTTCAATTTGTTCTTCACTCAGGAATGGTATCAAAGATATTGTTTCCCTGTCTGCATTATTAATATCTACAGGGTTTTCATTTAGTTCAGTTAGAAAATCAAAATAGTCTTCAGGATTGTTTATCATCTCATTTTCAGATAAAATTGATATAACCTCGTCAATGCCAATTTCTTCTGAAAAAGCACCAGAAGATGTAGTGAAAGCTATTATTGCCAGAAAGTATTTATAATGGAATTTACTTTTCATAGCTCTTTGAAATATTGTATTTTACTCCAAAAGATGTTGTCCGCCCTAGTACAGGGTGAATTATAAATGAACACCCAATGCTATATTTACTTTTTTCAAACTCTGTACCAAAGTGATATGATATTGGACTACCTGATATTCCTGCCATTATCTTCAAGCTGTTATTTATTAAGTACGAAGTACCTGCCTTGACTATTATTTTTTCTATTTGATTCTTTTCAATTTCACTATATATATTAAAATCACTAACCGGATTTAGTTTCAGACCTAAACAAAATGACATAAAGTGAAGATCTGCATTATTATTTTTTTTTAGAATAATGCTCGTTGGGTTAATAACTCTGCTTCCTAATTTTATTTTGTCAGAAATGTTATAGGTGCACGATATCTCAGGAAACAGCGTTTTTCTATTTTGTTTATTTAAATCACTTTCATAATACGCAATCACTCCAGCCCTAAAGAAAAAGTTATCACTGAGTTGCCTTCCTGCTAGAATTGCAATATAGTATTGAGACAATATTTCATCTCCTGTATTTGAAATAGAAATGTCCAGATTTGTATAATTCTTATAAAGTGATAGATTTATATTTCTAACTGCAAGGTCTTTGAGTTCATATGGCAATATGTAATTGATTTTTAAATTAGTAGTAAGATCATTAATGTACTCTATTCTCAGATTGCCCAGGGATATGTTTTCACTATGACTTGACCAGTCATATGCATTAATGGATTTTGCAAATAAGCATACTATAAGGGTGAAAAAATATCTGAGCATACATGGTGTGTTTAATATAAGTAAATTAAAAGCAAAGTAAACAATAATGAAAAAGAAATAAAAAATTAATAAGTTAAAATGTATTAATTTTCTCAAAGTATTAAAATATGTTGAAAAGCAACGTAAACTGGACAAAAGGTGTTTTTTTTGTATACTTTTGTAGTCGTTTTAATTGATGCTTGTATTATGAGAAAAGTATGGTTTTTGTTTTTGTTTTTTTCTCTGATCTTAATTCAGGCTGTCAATTCACAAAGAGTTGTTGCATTTGACAAAAAGTTACCATACATGGAGGTGTTTGGTATAATTCCTTATGGCACAACACGTGGAACAGTTTATACGGAAATCTTAAACGGAGATACTATACCTTTGATTTTACTTAAAACAGTTTATGTTTTTCCTCCTGAAAATTTCAGAAATAAAAAGGAAGAAAAGTATTACTGGAAATTGGTTAGAGATATAAAGGTAGCATATCCACTATCTAAAATAGTTTTTTATACTCTCCTTGAAACAATGGATTACATGGAATCTCTTCCAGATGAGAAATCCAGACAAAAGCATTTAAGAAGAATGGAAAAAGATTTAGTCAAGGAGTATGAAAAGACTATAAGAAAGATGACTTACAATCAGGGTAAGATTTTAATTAAGCTTATTGACAGAGAGTGTAATGTTTCTTCTTATGAATTGATCAGAGCTTACAGAGGTTCTTTTACTGCCGGTTTATGGCAGGGTGTTGCCAAGTTATTTAAGGCAAATCTAAAAGATCAGTATGATGAGGGGTATAAAGACCTACTAATAGAAAGAATTATTATTAAAATCGAGCAAGG
>CAZFUO010000002.1:0-7847 GCA_964522065.1 uncultured Bacteroidales bacterium
AGAAAAACGCTGGGGAGGTATAATGAGAAGAATTGAGACAGGATACACCAATTTTGAAGCAAATAATGTTGAGTATATTGAGTTTTGGTTGATGGATCCCTATGTATATGATACATTAGGAACTACTAGAGGTGGTGATCTGTATATTAATCTGGGTGAAATTTCTGAAGATGTTCTTAAAGACGGTAAAAGATCATTTGAAAACGGATTGCCTGTAAATGAGTCGGAAAATCAACTAATCAGTTCGACAGCCTGGGGTAAGGTTTCTGCTAAATCTTCTACAGCTTATTCCTTTGATAATACTCAGGGAGTTAGAGTAAAACAGGATGTTGGTTTAGATGGCTTGTCTGATGAGGAAGAAAAGACGTGGTTTTCAGATTATCTTACAAATCTTAGGAATAAGTTAGACGTAAATGTACTTGCCAAAATGGAGGAAGATCCATTTTCACCTCTTAATGACCCTGCCGGTGACAATTATCATTATTTCAGGGGAACAGATTTTGACAAAAACAAAACTCATATTCTCGACAGATATAAACGCTTCAATGGACTTGAGAAAAATTCTCTTTCTCCCGAAAATACAAACGAAACATATTCAACTGCATCAACAACTCTACCCAACGTTGAAGATATTAATCTTGACTTTACCTTAAACGAAACCGAGAGATACTATCAGTATAAAGTTTCTCTCAGACCTCAGGATTTTGTGGTCGGTCAAAATTTTATTAATGACAAAAGAACTTCCAGAGTAAATCTTAAAAACGGCAAAACCGCAGAAATCAACTGGTATCAGTTTAAGATTCCGGTCGCTAACTATTCAAAAAAGGTTGGTACAATCAGCGGTTTCAATAGTATAAGATTTATGAGAATGTTTTTAACTGGCTTTCAGGATAGTGTTGTATTACGTTTTGCAACTCTAGATCTGGTGAGAGGTGACTGGCGATCTTATACTAAAGAACTTTATGCGCCGGGTAATCCTCCTATTACAGAGGCTGTAATGGATGTTTCTACTGTGAGCCTTGAAGAAAACTCAGGCAGAGTTCCTATTAATTATAAGCTTCCTCCAGGTGTTAAACAGGAAACCGATCCAAGTCAGCCTGGTGTTTATCTTGAAGATGAGCAATCATTGTCAGTCAAGATTTCTAATCTTTCGCCTGGTGATGCAAAAGCTGTTTACAAGAATACAACTTATGATTTCAGACAATACGAAAAATTACAGATGTACGTACATGCTGAAGCATTTATGGACGATCTCAATCCACCTTCAGATTACGAAATGTCAGCTTTTATACGTCTGGGGTCTGATTATCAAAGTAATTATTATGAATACGAAATACCTTTGGAGATATCGCCGTTTAATGATAACACAGCAATATCTATCTGGCCTGCAAATAATGTCTTTGATATTTCTTTCGACTTGTTGACAAAAATAAAGAACAAAAGGAATAATTCAACAGGATCTAACTACAATATAGAATATTCAGAATACGATCCGGACAAGGAACAGAATAAAATAAAAATTAAAGGAAATCCTACATTGTCAGATGTCAGGACGATCATGATTGGTGTAAGAAATAAAAGTGGTGTAGTAAAATCTGTTGAGATATGGGTAAACGAATTAAGGTTGTATGGATTTAAAGAAGATGGGGGTTGGGCAGCCTTGGGTAGCGCAATACTTAATCTTTCTGATCTAGGTTCATTGACTGCAAGCGGAAAGTATATTTCTGACGGTTTCGGAGGATTGGAGCAAAGTGTATCTCAGAGAAGCCAGGAAAATTACAGTCAGTATAATGTAGCTTTAAATCTGGAACTTGGTCGCCTTTTCCCCGAAAAAGCCAAAGTAACACTTCCGTTTTACTATTCGGTTTCGCAAGAAAAATCATTACCAAGATACGACCCCTTAAATGAAGATCTACTTTTGGAAGATGTACTGGCAATGGCAAGAACTAAAGCTCTTAAAGATTCAATACTAAACTACAGTCAAACACTAAAAACATACAGGAGTCTTAATTTTTCAAATTTCAGGGTAAACGTTAAAAGTAAAACCCCATTACCAATAGATCCGGCAAACTTTTCATTCAATTACAATTCGACCGAATCTTTTGAACATGACCCTTCAACAGAATACGAAACCACGAAAAACTATAAGGGTGGAATGTCGTACGATTATGCATCACCTTTAAAGCCATGGCAGCCATTTGAAAATAATAAAAAGATGGAAAGCGAATGGTTAAAGCCGGTTAAAAATTTTAATCTGAATTTTATACCTAACTCAATTTCATTCAACTCAAATCTAATCAGATACTATTACGAATTACAGTCAAGAAATCTTTCATCAGGAAATAATGTTCAGAGTACACCACTAACAGTAAGCAAAAACTTTTTGTGGAATACAGATGCTACGATAAACTGGAATATCAGCAAGTCTCTCAGAATGAATGCAACTATAAATAACCAGTCAGAAGTAGAAGAGACCAGAATATCTCCTGTAAATAAAGAACTATTTGCTACTGAGTACCAAAACTGGAAAGATACAGTAATAAGAAGCTTAAAGGAATTTGGCACACCTCTTGATTATTCTCAAACTCTTAATGTTACCTGGGATGTACCATTGGCAATGATACCGGTCTTAAATTTTATGACACTAAGTACGCAATACAATGCAATTTATGATTGGGAGAGAAGCGTATCGCAAAATTCCATGACCGAATTGGGCAATCAAATTTCAAATAACCGAACCCTTAATCTTAATTACACAGCAAACCTGACAACACTTTACAATAAATCTGAATTCCTTAAATTGGTAAGCAAACCCAAACCTGCCAACACAAACAAATCAAAACAAACCGAACAATTAGGGTTGCAGGCAGCATTAAAATCGCAGGAAACCGCCAAACCTCCTAAAAAGTTTGAAAAAGACATTATATTTAAAAAAGACTCTGTTTATACTATAAAGCACAATCTTGCAAATAAGCGGGTATATATGGTCACAGCAGACTCTTCAGGCAAGCAAATACCTGTAAAGTTTAAGATTACAGACGAAAACACAATTAAGTTTGAAAGCAGGGCCGATATAAAAGGGAAAATAACAGTCTTCCAAAAACCTTCTTACGAAGACGAGAAATGGTTTGGTGCTGCCAGAGCAGTTGCAGGAGTTTTAACCGGAATTAAAAACTTCTCTTTTTCCTACAGAAATGTAAACGGCATGTCAATACCCGGTTTTTTACCCGAATCAGGCTTGTTTTCAAAGTCAGATTTCGGATCCGCTCCGGGCTGGGATTTTGCATTAGGCATGCAGGGCAAAGACTATTTGCAAAAAGCAGCAGACAACGGATGGTTGATAATGGCTGACTCAATTACAAACCCCGCACATCAGACAGACGTAACAGAACTCAGATTAAAATCATCACTCGAGCCACTACCCAGTCTTAGAATAGAGCTGAATGCAGTAAGAAGCTGGAGTTATAATACAGATATTCATTTTATGTTTGACGGTATGCCTCAAAACAAAACCGGAAACTTTACAATGTCAACTATAATTCTTTCGTCTGCGTTCGAAAGACCAAAAGCATCAAATAATTATTTCTCAAAGGCATTTCAAAACTTCCTGGACAACAGAAATATAATAAAAGACAGACTGGATAATACAATGAAAGGCAGGTTGTATCCAAATACAGGATTTCTTGCCAATACAAATCTGGCAGGACAACCATTCGACCCCTCACAAGGAGGATTTAATCTCAATTCGGCAGATGTTATGATACCAGCCTTTCTTGCTGCATATACAGGTAAAGATGCTGGCAAGTTCAGTACTGAGATTTTCCCAGCATTAAAAGCCTTATTACCAAACTGGTCGGTTTCATATGACGGATTAATAAAATTGTCCTTCTTTGAAAAACACTTCAGAAGTTTTGTGCTAAATCATGCTTATACATGTACTTACAATGTTGCATCATTCTCATCGTATAATACCTTTGTTAATACAGGTGACGGGCTTGGATTTGTAAGGGACGTATTAACAAACAATCCACTACCATCATCGATGTACGATATATCTTCAGTTGTATTAACAGAATCGTTCAACCCACTAATCAGGGCTCAGGCTACCCTGAAGAATGGTTTTACACTCAGGTCTGAGATAAGGAAAACCAGAACATTAAATCTGAGTATTTCAGGTGGTCAGATTGCCGAAGCTGACAATGATACCTATACAGCAGGAACCAGCTATAAAGTAAGTGATTTTCATCCATGGGGCTTTTTGACAGGCTCAAAAGTAAAGAACGACCTCAATATAACAGGTAATCTGTCATACAAAAATCAACATACACTGCTCAGGAAAATTGAAGGTAAATATACTCAGGCTTCAATGGGAAATAAAACCTTTACAATAGAGCTACTAGGAGATTATGTAATAAGCAGAAACCTGAATATGACTATATTCTATGATTACGAATCAAGTATTCCTCTTGTTTCATCTTATCCAGTAGCAAGTTCAGATTTTGGATTTAGTCTGAGATTTTCTCTTAACAGATAATTATTCAGCCACAACTTTAGGCTTACTTTCCTCTTTTAAAATAAGATATTCAAGTTTAGCCTGTGCCAGATGAATTTCATTAAGAAGCCTGTTAATATCTGTCAGTATTACAGAAAGATTGCTGGCAGCAATAAAAGCTTGCTTATCAAAAATAGATAAGTTATAGCTGTGCACCTTATCACCAAACAAAGTAACACTTACAGGTTGGTCAACATGAAGTATTACAAAATTAACAACACCATTTTCGGTCTTGCTTCCAAAACGAACAATCTCATAGTGCTGATTACCATCTTCAAAGCTATAATTAAGCGCACCATCTCTGGGAACATCATAGGTTTCGGCAAAAAGTTTATCGACACCGTTTACCTTTACTTTCGAATGATTTATTCTTTTTGCCCCTGCATAGTAACTGGTCAAAACCAATCGTCCTTTTTCATCAACCTTAGTTTGAAGATAAGTTCTGCCATAATTATTTTCGGTCAGTTGCGTCTTGTAAACATAATGCCCAATAGATTCATATTCTGCATTTTTCAAAAAGACAAAATCCTTGCTGACTTTGGGAAGTTCATTTTGTCTTACTTTCAGCATACTATCACAAAAAGCCAGAGTACGTCTTTGCTCAGCAAGACTTACCTGACGCATTACACTAATACCTTCTCTGATCTTTGTATAGTCAGTAGGGAAAAGTATTTTCACACTGTCAATGTATAATTTAGCCAACTGATATTGTTCTGATTGTATCAGAGCCCTGGCTTCATCAAGATAATCATCAGGTGAAGGATCCTTCATTGTAGCACAAGAAGCTGCAAATCCGGTAATTGCTACTAGTATATATGATAATGACTGTCTAATGTTCATTTTGCTTTCAGCATTTACGAAGTGCAAAAATACGGTATTCCACGAAAAAATAATACTTTTGTCACATAATAGATGGAAACAAGTGTGAATTTAAGTGAAAAATTAGAAGAAAAAGTTTTCGGCATAGTTTCAGAGGCTGCCGATGAGCTAAATATCGAGACATATGTGATAGGTGGATACGTAAGAGATTTGTTTCTCAGAAGGCCATCTAAAGATATTGATTTTGTTACAGTTGGCAGTGGAATTGAGCTTGCAAAGAAGGTCGCAGGCAAAATTGGCAAGAAGTGTAAAGTAAGTATTTTTAAAAACTACGGAACCGCACATATCAGCTATGGTGAGCTTGATCTGGAATTTGTAGGAGCAAGAAAAGAATCTTATCAAAAAGATTCCAGAAACCCTTTTGTAGAAACCGGCACCCTCGAAGACGACCAGAAAAGAAGAGATTTTACAATAAATGCTCTTGCCATATGCGTTAACAGTGAAAGATTTGGCGAAGTTGTAGATCCGTTTGAGGGACTTGAGGATATGCGTGATATGCTATTAAGAACACCTCTCGATCCTGATATAACATTTAGTGACGATCCGCTCAGAATGATGAGGGCAGTGAGATTTGCATGCCAGCTCGATTTTGATATAGTTCCCGAAGCGTTCGATGCATTGACCAGAAACGCAGAAAGAATAAAAATTGTATCAGGAGAACGAATTGTTGATGAATTAAACAAAATGATGGCTACAAAAAAACCTTCAATAGGTTTCAGGTTGCTAGAAAGTTGTGGCATCTTACAAATAATTCTTCCCGAAATCTGTTTACTTAAAGGAGCCGAAACCAAGGATGGTGTAGGGCATAAAGATAATTTCAGCCATACACTGGCGGTACTCGATAACCTTGCCTTAAAAACTGATAATTTATGGCTAAGATGGTCTGCTCTGTTTCATGACGTAGGAAAACCACAGTCAAAAAGATGGGATTCCAAACAAGGCTGGACATTTCATAATCATAATTTTATTGGAGAAAAACTTATACCTGTTATTTTCAGAAGGATGAAGTTTCCAATGAACGAAAAAATGAAATACGTTCAAAAAATGGTCGGCCTGCATATGAGACCAATTGTTTTAAGCGAAGAGGTTGTGACAGATTCTGCAGTAAGAAGGTTACTTTTTGATGCAGGTGACGATATAGACGATTTGATGATGCTTTGCGAAGCAGACATAACATCTAAAAACAAAGAAAAAGTAAAACGCTTTCTGAACAATTTTCAGGTCGTCAGACAAAAACTTCGTGAACTTGAAGAAAAAGATAGAATTAGAAATATGCAACCTCCTGTAGATGGAGAAGAAATAATGGCAATGTTTGGCCTAAAACCTGGCAGAGAAATTGGAGCACTTAAATCGGCTGTTAAAGATGCTATTTTAGACGGAGTAATCCCCAACGAGCACGATGCCGCCAGGGATTTCATTATCAAAAGAGCATTAAAAATGGGTCTTAAACCGGTTGATGCTCAGAACGTAAAAGGTCATTAACAGTTTTTACAGGGTTGAAAGTTATCATTGGAACCTCTACGAAAATTGTGTTCCAGTCTGACATTGCCCCATTCCATAAACCCGGCAGTTCGAGTGCTTTAAGCTCGCTGCCGTTTTTTGATTTAACAGAAATAAAACCAGTCTGCTTATCAATAAATTTAGTAAGATCAAATCTGTTCCCCTTATAATCCTTAACAGAACAAACCAAATCTACCGGGTTAAAATGTGTTCCTTTTTCGAACATGGCTTTTTTATCTGGGTCACTCAGGTCAATTTGTGAACTTTCAAGTATCTGCAACGAATAAGTGCCATCCTGATTATAAGCCCAGAACGGACCACCACCAGGTTCACCTTCGTTTCTTACCATACCACAAACCCTTATCGGCCTGTTTAGCTTTGATTTGAGATACAGTGCAAGCTCACTGTCTTCAAGAAATTTTGTCTCAGGATTTCTGGTATTAAGATCATTCTGAACAAATTTAATTATCTCAACAAGATTTTCGTGAGTGTAATTACCCTTGTCTATTAGTTCCAGATAGCTAAAAGCTTTTTTCTGCAAGCTAACCAGAAGACCGGCCAAAATCTTTTTATATTTAACAGTCGTATCTTTTAATCTGTCAGGAACAATATTGTCAATGTTTTTTATAAAAACCACATCTGCATCAAGATCATTAAGGTTTTCTATAAGAGCACCATGTCCACCCGGTCTGAATACCAGTTTGCCGTTTTCTCTGAATGGCATATTATTGCTGTCTGCTGCAATTGTATCAGTAGATGGTTTCTGAACAGAAAAACTGATTATCAGCTTTACCTTATATTTGTTTTCAATATAATCAGATACTTTAATAATTTCATTCTCAAAAAAGTCTTTATGCTCAGGTGAAACCGTAAAATGTACTTTTACTTTACCATCATTATTTTTAGCATAAAGTGC
>CAZFUO010000002.1:7880-13858 GCA_964522065.1 uncultured Bacteroidales bacterium
TTTCTGTTTCCATCGTCATACGCGTGAAAAGTCAACATACCTTTTGGCAGTGAGCCATAGTTAAGCCCATCATTATTAAGTAATAAATCTACGATAGTCTTATATTCTCCTTTTTTTATCAGCTCATCAATACTGTCACCCTTTAACTCTTTACATTTACTATTTAACTCATCATAAAACGCAAAGTCTTTAATTCTTTCGAAGAATTTTTTTTCGAAAGATGTTTGAGGCATGTCATAATCTGCAGATAAAAATTCAAACAGATTTTTGAACATTCTGCTGGCAGCACCCGAAGCAGGTACAAATTTTAAAACCTCACCACCTGAGTTTAAATAATCGTTCCAGGTATTTAAAAACAGATCTTCTTCAGCTACATTCAATTTTGTTATACCTTTTTCACTTGTAGCCGAACCATGAAGCTTAAGAAAAGGAAATCCTTTGGCAAAACTCTCAAGTTGTAATAAAATGTCTTTTTCGGTTATACCTTTTTCTTCAATCTGAATAATATCTTCTTTAGTAAACATATGCTGACTATTATGGTTTGAATGTATGCAAAGTTAATGTTTTTATGGCTATTTTAAGAGAATTAATCAGTCAAATACTGTACTTTTGGGATATTAAACATTTCGCTTATGTCGTCAGAATTTTTTACAGAAAAAGAGCGGGTTCAAACTGTAAAACTTTACAGGAAGATAGTCAGAGTAGTTTACGGACATACTCCCTCAGAGCAAATAAAAGAACTGAAAAGTATATTGACAAACGCAGTCGTATCAGGAAAAATAGTAAGAACCAACGAAAACCAAAACCCTGTACTCAGAAATCTTAATACTGCAGCTGTTGTAAGTAATGAGATGGGCCTTCGCCATGCTTCTGTAATAAGTGCAATGTTATATGACCTTGTAGTTGCAGGCCATTATTCTGTGAATGAGGCAGGCAAAAAGTTTGGGCCTTCCGTGGAAACTATTCTTAAAGGATTGTTGAAGGCAAATGAACTCTACGACAGAAATGCAGCCATCGAAACCGAGAATTTCAGAAACCTTCTGCTTTCTTTTGCTCAGGATGTAAGAGTTATACTTATAATGATTGCAGACAGACTTAATACTATGAGGGTATTGAAATATTATGATGAAAACGACAGGATTAAAATAGCTCGTGAAGCATCATACCTGTTTGCACCACTTTCTCACAGAATGGGTCTTTATAATATAAAAACAGAGCTTGAAGATCTCTCAATGAAATATCTTCAACCTGCTATTTATCAAGAGATTGCAAGGAAACTTGACGAAACTAAGCTTTCAAGAGAGAAATACATAAAAGAATTTATCGAACCTGTAAGGGAGAAAATTGAGGCAACCGGATTAAAGTTTGAAATAAAGGGAAGAACAAAGTCAATCAGCTCAATCTGGAGTAAACTAAAAAAACAAAAAATACCGTTTGAAGATATATACGACCTTTTTGCCATCAGGGTCATAGTCGATACTGATGTTGATAAAGAAAAACCGGCTTGCTGGCAGGTTTACTCTATTATCACTGACATGTACGTGCCAAATACTTCCAGGCTGAAGGACTGGCTTTCAATACCTAAGTCAAATGGTTATGAATCATTACACATAACTGTTATGGGTAATGAGGGTAAGTGGGTTGAGGTTCAGATAAGAACCAAAAGAATGGATGAGATTGCCGAGAAAGGTCTGGCTGCACACTGGAAATACAAGGGTATTAAAAGTGAAAGCGGTCTGGACGAAATGCTCACAAGAATAAGGGAAATACTCGAGAATCCCGAGGTTTCGTCGTCAACTTTAATGGACGATTTTAAGATGAGTTTGTTTTCTGACGAAATCTATGTCTTTACACCAAAAGGGGAGGTTCATAAATTGCCAAAGGGGTCAACCGTACTGGATTTCGCATACAGTATTCATACCAATCTTGGTAACAAGTGTGTTGGTGCCAACGTAAACTCTAAAAATGTGCCAATAAGGTATGTTTTGCAAAGCGGAGATCAGATAAAAATTCAAACGGGAAGCAATCAGACTCCTAAACAGGACTGGATTAATTATGTAGTTACTTCAAAAGCACGTAACCGCATACGTCAGACCCTAAAAGAACAAGCTCTTAAAGAAGCTGAGTTTGGAAAGGACAATCTGAGACGAAAAATGAAAAATCGTAAGATTGAATACGATGAAGGGCTTTTGATGAAGGTTATTAAAAAGCTCAGATACAAAACTGTAACTGACTTTTTTGCTGAGCTTGGTGTTGAGAAACTAGATGTAAACACTGTCATCGATTTGTATCTCGAAGTTGAAAAAGCAGACAAAACCCTGACCGATCAGGTTGAATTAAGATCTGCTGAAAACTATATACCCGAGACTATCATCGAAACCTCAAAAGGCAAGGAAGATGTACTATTGATAGACAAGCATATGTCAGGTATTGATTATAAGCTTGCCAGATGTTGTAATCCTATTTATGGTGATGATGTCTTTGGTTTTGTATCAACTACAGGAGGTATCAAAGTTCACAGGAAAGACTGCCCGAATGCCCCTCAAATGATAGAAAGGTTTGGTTACAGGGTTGTTAATGCTAAATGGGCTGGGAAAGGTGATGGCTCCAGCTATCCTGTAACATTGCAGGTGGTTGGAAATGATGATATTGGCATAGTTACAAACATAACTTCTCTTATATCAAAAGAATCCGGCGTTTCGCTTCGAAGCATTAGCATCGATTCTAACGACGGACTCTTTAAAGGTCAGTTGACTATAATGGTTTCAGATACAGCACAACTGAATGTGATAACAAAGAAAATTAACGGTGTTAAGGGAGTTAAGCAGGTAAGCAGAACTTTGTAGTTCTACTTACTGCTCAATGATACTTCTATCAGGTTACCCTTACTGAATAGCTTATTTGTAAAGTCTCTGACTGACTTTTCAGTCAAAGAAGAGACTATTTCGTTAAACTGTGTATCCATGTCAGCATTGTTCTTGTATTTGTTTTCAAGAATATCCTGAACATATTCATTTCTCTTCACATCGTCAGCATGCTGTTTGGTTGTAAATTCCTTGAATTTCTGTAGGTCTTCAGTTTTTGGGCCTTCTGTTTGTATTTTATTGATAGCTTGCTTGATAGCATCAACAAGTTCTTGCCTGCGTTCAGGATTTGTATCAAATACAAGTTGAATCAGATAAATCTCTTCAGGAGTTTTTTCCAGCTCTGTATTAATACTTATTCCGTATGTACCTCCAAGCTTTTCACGAATTTCTCCTGTTAATACTATATCTAGTATTTGATTAAGTGCATTCAGATAAATTTTGTTTTCTAGATTGTATTTTAACTTGCCAGTATAGCTAAGAGCAATCGACGATTTTGGGACTTCCAGAGTATGAGTAAAGTTGTTAGTGAAATTGCTCATTCTCATTTGCATAGCCTTTTTATTTATTTTTGCTTTTTCCTTGGTTGACGGTAGTGATGCAATATATTGTTCTATCAGAGGTTTGATATCTTCAGTTTTTACATTTCCTACAATAGTGAAAACAAATTTGCCTGCATCGCCATAGCTCTTTTTGAATATATTCAATATTTCATCATAGTTGGCATTAGTTACATTTGCTTCTTTAAGAAATCTTGATCTTGGATTTCCACTGTAAATAGCACTCATAACAGAGTCTGAAAAAACAACCATTGGGTTGCTGTTAATGTTGGTAACAACTCCTTTTGCTCTTGTTATAAATGAATTATAAGCCGCTTCGTCTTTTCTTATATCTGTTGCATTTAGATATAAAAGTTGAAGTGCGGTTTCGAAATCCTTGATATTGGATTTTCCTTTTATGGTAGATTCAAATGATCCGATTTTGTAACTTAGACTTACATTTTTGCCAGCAAGAACTTTGTTTAAATCTATCTTACTGAATTTGCCCAATCCACCTACAGATGTAACTGATTCGCCCAATAACATCTCCATCTCTCTGTCCAGAACTTTGATTTCGTTAATATATTTGGAATCTATCACTGAGCTGCCACCTGAGGCAAATGCAGAAATAAGAATTTCGTCATCTTTAAAATCAGTAGGTCTTACAACAACTTTTGCTCCATTAGAAAGTGTCCATTCTGTAGTATTATCTTTTATAACTTCTTTTACAATCTTTCCTTTTTCTGGCAAAACAGACATAAGAGGTTCATTAATTGTTTTGTCAACATATGCAGTAAGTTCTTCAGCGTTAACTTTCTTAATTAATTCTCTGATTTCGTTTTGTGATGAATAATTTTCTTTTGTTGTACCCATTATCGCAATAACTCTGTTTTTTTCTGTAACAAAGCTTTTGGTAAGCTGATTTATTGCATCAATAGGAATATGGTTAATTACCTGTTGAATTGTTGCAAATTTGTCAGAGATGCTGGGTATAGGCTCGTTCGATAGGAAATTATTTACATATTGATTTATGTAGTAGCTGCTTCTTTGTTTGTCTTTTTCGTTATTCAACTTCTCAAGATTACTCATATATTCAGCTTTGGCTCTTTCATATTCTCCTGGTGTAAAGCCAAACTTGCCAACTCTGTTTACTTCTCTTACCATGTTTTCAATTGCAAGGTTAGACTGCCCGGGATTACTCATAGAAAAGACCTGAAATGCATCCTTGGTTTTTGCAACTATAAAAGAGCCATTACTTGCTTCAGCATAAGCAAATGGTGGGTTTTCTTTTTGAACCATTTCCTGTAAGCGATTTGTAAGCATCTTGTCTATCATATCTGTCATAAAACCATATATTAAATAATCCATTCCGGTTTTCTTGTCGGCAGGTATGATATCTCTTTTTATCATATAAAATATCTGAGAATTAGGATTTTCTTTATCCTGAGCTATAGAAATGATAGGCTCGTCATTTTCAGGTACTTTAGAGTATTCTCTTTCTGCAGGATTTTCAGGCTTTTTGATATCTGAAAACATGGCTTTAACTTTTTCCTCTGTTTTGTCAACATCAATATCACCAACAATAATTATTCCCTGAAGATCTGGTCTATACCATTTGTGATAGTAATCTCTAAGCACTTTTGGTTCGAAGTTGTCAATAACCTCCATTATTCCAATAGGAAGTCTGTTTGCGTATTTGCTTCCTGCATATATCTCGGGTAAGAGTATGCCCAGCATTCTCATTGACATATTTTGCCTGGTTCTCCACTCTTCATGTATTACTTTTCTTTCTTTATCAATATCCTTGTCTCTCAATAATAAGAAGTTAGACCAATCGTGCAGTATCATCATACACGAGTCGATTATTGATTGTCTGTTTGTCGGAACCGCGTCAATATTGTAAATGGTATAATCCAGACTGGTTCCTGCATTAAGATTCTCACCAAATTTTACACCTATCTTTTCAAGGTATGAAATGATGCCGGGTCCACTTTCGTCATTAGGGAAGTTTTTACTTCCGTTAAAGGCCATATGTTCAAGAAAGTGTGCCAATCCTCTTTGATTTTCTTCTTCTAAAATAGAACCGACTTTTTGAACAATATAAAAATTGGCCTGCTTATCGGGTACATTGTTTTTCCTGATGTAATAAGTAAGCCCGTTATCCAACTTTCCTATCCTGACTTCACTGTCTATAGGAATAGGAGGCATTTGTTGCTGTGCCTTTGCAAAAATAACAGCAATTACTAATGCTGCCAGCAATAAAAAAACTTTTTTCATTTTAAATTATGTTTGATTGGTTATTTTATTAATCTTCTTCAGTCCATTCGAGTATATCACCCGGTTGACAGTCAAGTTCTTTACATAAGAGCTCGAGTGTGCTGAATCTTATAGCTTTGGCCTTACCTGTCTTTAAAATAGACAAGTTGGCAGGAGTGATACCTACCTTTTCAGAAAGCTCATTTAATGACAACTTTCTTTTTGCCATCATTACATCCAAATTAACTCTTATTCCCATATTATATAGTCAAATCCTGATCTTCTTTCAGTTTAGATCCTTGTGATAATATTTCTGAAA
>CAZFUO010000002.1:13958-24462 GCA_964522065.1 uncultured Bacteroidales bacterium
ATAGTCAAATCCTGATCTTCTTTCAGTTTAGATCCTTGTGATAATATTTCTGAAAACAATAACATTACTATACCCAGCAATAGCCAGATAAAATCAGTTTCCGTCATTTGAATCTTATAATTAGAGAAATCAAATAGAATTTTATTTTCAATAAAAGATATCATATTAAAAGCCAGAGATGACAAATAAAACAAAAGGAGAGAAAATCCAATTTTTCTCAAATACTTTATGTTTTGCTTATCAAATACGACTTCTCTTATCAAAGATTTCATTAATCTGAAAAACTGAATCGGTATGTAAAAAACAATAAAGAAAATCAGTAAAGACAATACTATTTCAGCAGTGAAATATAAACCTGTGTTTTTGTATTTAATATCTTTTGATGGTATTTGTATCTGCGCATTGTCCGATCTGAACTTCAATTTATCACCAGATATTTCATTAACAATTTCATCCGGAAAGGAGTTAAAGCCGTCTTTTGGTTTAAGATCCAGAAAAAAAGTTTTCCATTCCATACTTTGTCCTTCTTCAAAACCAAGTCTGAAATCATCCCATCCCTGGGCAAAAGATGACATTAGCATCATAATGTAGGCTGCTGTTGCAAGAATAGAGAGAGTAATGAGTTTTGTTTTACTGTAAAATAAGCTCATAGTGATCATTTATTTTGACCACAAATATAATACTGTTTTTTGAAAAACAATATAAAAATATCGATAAACGATAAATATGTGAAAAATTTATGAATTTTTATCCATGTCACTCAGGTGAAGTTCCAAAGATCTTACTGATATCTGGATTTCTCTTACAGAAATACCAAGTGAAATTATAAGTAATATTAAAGCAAGGCCAAAAACATATACTGATAATAATTTTACTCCTATATAAATTAGAAACATTGTAATGACGCATAAAAAAAGACTACTTATACCAAGCATTTGCATTGCTCTTGTCAGATAAAGTCTTTTTCTCAGGTTGGCTATCTGCGCAGCTTTTACAGCATCAGGGTTTTCGATATACTTATCTTTTAATGTTCTTACAAGTTGAGCATAAGAAAGAAATCTGTTTGTGTATGCCAGCATTAATAATGATATGGCCGAAAACAGTACGCTTGGGGTGATTAAAGTTAGTTCTTCCATAGTTTATGTCTTTTTGTTCATCAAAAGTAACCAAAAAGAATTGTATTTTTGCCGTGTAATTATAATTAAATGCAATCTGTAAAATTAAATTCACCTAAGGCTTGGCTACTTGCAAGCAGGCCAAAAACTCTGGCTGCTGGCTCAGTGCCTGTTTTAGTGGCAACATCTCTGGCCATTCATTATGGCTATTTTAAGTTGATTCCGGCTGTTCTATGTCTGTTATTTGCGTTATTAAGTCAGATTGCTTCAAATTTCAGCAATGACTATTTTGATTATAAAAAGAATACTGATAACGAAACCAGACTTGGCCCGCCAAGAGCGGTTTCGTCAGGGTGGATAAAACCCGAAACTATGATAACAGGCATTTTTGTAACAATTGCATTAGCCTGTATTACAGGATTTGGTCTGGTATTTTATGGTGGATGGCAGCTAATAATTGTAGGTATTATTTGTGTAATAAGTTTAATTGCCTACACTGCCGGTCCATGGCCATTGGCTTATAACGGCTTGGGAGATTTGTTTGTTTTGGTGTTTTTCGGATTTGTTGCAGTCGGATTTTCTTTTTACGTTCAGACTTTATATTTCAATACTTATGTTTTTGCCTGCGGGGCAGCAGTTGGTTTGGGTGCAGTAAATATTCTGGTTCTAAATAATTTCAGAGATAGAGATACAGATAAGGTGAGTAAAAAAAATACAACAATAGTCTTGTTTGGAGAAAATTTCGGTAAATGGTTTTATCTGATAAACGGTTTTATTGCTGTTTTTTTATGTCTTACTTTTATTGGAGAGAACAGCTATACAGCAGCTTTTTTGCCATTTGCCTATTTGTTACCTCATATTAGAACCTGGAAGAAGATGGTGGAAATTAACAGGGGAAAAGATCTCAACTCTCTGCTTGGAGAGACATCACGAAACCTGCTGTTATTCGGAATATTATTAAGTTTGGGATTGTTGCTTTAAGTTGCAACAACCCCAAAACCTTAAGTTCAATTATTTAGTCTCAAAGACTTTAATACCTTTTCAATTTTAACATCTGCAGCAGTAGTTGCATCAAAGAAATGATCTCTGCTTTTCAGTTCGCCTCTCACTTCTATATAAAACTTAATTTTAGGCTCTGTACCTGAAGGCCTCACTGAAACTTTACTGCCGTCTGCAGTAAAAAACTGCAAAACATTAGATGGCTCAGGCATTTCAAGTTTTGTTTTCTTACCAGACAGTGGTACAATCTGTTCAAGTTTCTGGAAATCTTTTATTGTCAAAACTGGTGACCCTGCAATTTCTTTTGGAGGATTAGTACGGAAGTCACTCATCATTTTTTCGATTTCTTCAGCTCCCGATTTTCCTTTTCTGACAACAGAAATTCCTTTTTCTCTCGAAAAGCCATATTCAACGTAAATATCAATCAGAAGTTGGTATAGAGATTTACCGTTACTTCTGGCCCATGCAGTAATTTCTGCCATCAATGCACATGAAGAAACCGCATCTTTATCTCTGACAAAATCTTCGGGTAAAAATCCGTAGCTTTCTTCTCCTCCGCCAATATAAGTTTTTTTGTTTTCAAGCTCTCTCATTACAGCAGCTATCCATTTAAACCCTGTGTAACAATCAAAACATTCAACACCGTTTTTATCAGCAATGGTTTTAATAAGTTCAGTAGTAACAATGGTTTTAACGATATACTCGTTACCTTTTAGCTTGCCCGATTCTCTCCATCTGGTTATCAGATAATAAACAAAAATAAGTGCAGTCTGATTTCCATTAATTAAAATCCATTCTCCTCTGTCATTCTTTACTGCCATACCCATTCTGTCGGCATCAGGATCTGATGCCATAACAATATCAGCATCTGTAGCTTTAGCTTTTTCAATAGCCATATTCAGAGCTGCAGGCTCTTCAGGATTTGGAGATACTACTGTAGGAAAATTTCCGTCAACCACATTTTGTTCAGGTACCGGAATAATATTTGTGAAACCGAAAGCTCTTAAGCATGCCGGAATAATCTCAACTCCGGTTCCATGAATAGGGGTATAAACAATTTTTAAATCGTGATATTTTGCAATTGCTCCTGGTGAAAGTGAAATTGTTTTAATAGCCTCAATAAAAGCTTCATCAATTTCTTTTCCAATTATTTCTATTAATTCAGGACGCCCCTTAAACTTTATCTCAGAAAATTTAACCTTGCTAACTTCGTCAATAATGTTTACATCATGAGGATTGACTATCTGAGCACCATCATCCCAGTATGCTTTGTATCCGTTATATTCCTTAGGATTGTGAGATGCGGTTAAAATGATACCGCTCTGACATTTAAGCTTTCTGATAGTAAAAGACATTTCAGGTGTAGGACGAAGATCTTCAAACAAATAGACCTTTATGCCATTTGCTGAAAAGATGTCTGCAGATATTTCTGCATATTTGCGACTATTGTTACGACAGTCATGTCCTATAACAACTGATATTTGTTTAAGATTTGAAAAATTCTTATTTAAGTAATTACTCAAACCCTGAGTCGCAGCGCCAACAGTATAGATATTCATCCTGTTTGTACCTGCACCCATAATACCTCTTAAACCTCCTGTACCGAATTCCAGGCTTTTGTAAAAACTATCAATAAGTTCAGTCTTATCTTCATTCTCAAGCATAGCTTTGACTGAACTTTTAGTTTCTTCGTCAAAAGCATCACCAAGCCAGATATTGGCTTTCTCTGTTACTGATTTTAAAAGTTGTTCATCCATGGCGGATTAGTTTTTGTCGTGAATTGTTTTATTGACTTTTAATTTGTCACCCGTATCTTTTACTATATTTCTATAATAATTCTCATCATAACCGGGGAAAAGCGGGGTTTCGGGAACACCGTACTCATTTCTGATAAACTTACCGTTTTTCTCCTTTTTTACATTACCATCTATATACTTAACCATAAGGTATTCACCAAGCTTTTTCCAAGTGTTAAAAGTTACAACCGAGCTGTTCATGGTAAATTCATTTATGATATTTATAGCAGAGTCAGGTTTTGTAGAATAAATTTCTTTAATCTTGTTATCTATTACTGGAACAAATCGATTGAAGTTGTCTTCAAGGCTTTTCTGAACAGGTCTGATATCATTTATCATGAAACTGTATTTGGAATATGACAGGTTCGAAACCCAGTTGAAAATCCAGAATGCAGAATTCCATGAAAAAGTAAGCAGGTCACCATTTCCAACTCTGAAACATTCAGGTATTTCTGTTATTCCACAATAAACAGGTACATATACACTTGTATTTGCATCATCAACACCAAACCATAATAAACCGCCAACAGGATCCGGCAGCCAGTTTCTCATCTGAGCTACAAAACTAAATCCGGTTTGTTGAGTTGCAGTCGCTCTTTCATTTACATAGTCCACAGAGTCAACTGTAAATGTCATAGGCCTCCATCTGTAAGGTACTTTGTAAGGACCGGCTCCGATATCATTGTTCATATCAAAAGGTGTTCCTTCGTAATGATCGCGCATAAAAGATTTAAAATCCTGGGCACTAAGTTTTTTGTCAGGTTTAATGTAAAGAGGCATAGCCTGTTTTGATTGCCCGTTGATGTATGGAAGGTATGCATCCATGCCTTGTTTTGTTCTGTTAAAAAAGCTCCAGACTCTGGCTTCACATGCTCTTAAAGCACTAAAATCAAGAGGTGCATATGCATCAGCAAAGCTAAAATCGGTATTCATACCTGTGAAATAGCCTTTTTGTCTTGCAAAAGAAATTACATCAGTAGAATAGATACAATTGTCAGGATCATCCAAAGGAAATTGCCTTATTCTGGCCTGATTAGCATGACCTGATATGCAATCATCAGGTATTCTTACCGCTACCCATACAGCTCCTTTATAATCAGGGCCTTTACCTATCATTTCAAGTATCCATACTTCATCGGGATCTCCTATTGAAAAAGATTCCCCGCTACTGTAATATCCATATTCTTCAACAAGTTCAGTCATTACCTTAATGGCTCCTCTTGCTGTTTTTGATCTTTGTAATGCTATGTAAATTAAACTTCCATAATCAATCAAACCGGTAGAATCTACCAGCTCAGGTCTTCCGCCAAAAGTGGTTTCGCCAATAGTTACCTGATATTCATTCATGTTGCCCACTACTGAATAAGTTTTTGCAACCTGTGGTATTTTGCCAAGATATTTGCCTGTATCCCATTCTTTAATTTCCAACATACTTCCTTCAGGCCATTCCCTTGCTGGCCAGTGGTAAAGTTCACCATATAATGAATGTGAATCTGCAGAATATGTAATCATTGTGCTACCATCTGTTGTAGCATTTTTACCGGCAATAAAATTTGTACATGCAGTAACTTTATTGCCATATGTATTAACGATGATAGCTAAAAAAAAGACTGATATAATTTTTCTAATCATATATTTAATAATAGAATGTATGTTCAAATTCTGATTTGTTTCCACAAGAATCAAAAACCACCAATTTTAGTTGATGATTTTTATTTCGTTTCAACCTGGAGTCATCAAAAATATAATTGAGTCTTGCTGTTTTAATATCAAATTTGAACAAGACCCAATTACCGTCAATAGTTCCCTTCCAGGACTTTATGCCCGAAGCATTGTCAGAAATCCGAATGCGAATTAAGCGATTTTTTACCGAATTTTCAATATTTATCGGTGTGATTTTAGGAGAAACTGTATCAGCCAAAATTGTATATGCCCCGAAATCTCTTATATCAGCATATATCCAGCCTTTTATATAACTACCTCCCAAATATAAAAATCTTCCGCTTGCAGCTTTTTTTGCAAGATAATATGACTTTTTGTTTTTAAGTGTGTCAGCATTTATTCTGAATTTTGCCTTCATGTAGCTATGCACTGGAGTGTAACTATTATGTATATGGAAAATATCAGAATAATAAACTGATTTTTCTTTTCTGAAACTAAAATCAATATCATTATACAGACTTCCGGCAGGTATATACAGTTCTAATATGTCATTCCTGAAATTGTTGGGCTTCCAGTGTTCCATCAAGTTACTATGAGTCTTTGATTTTGTTATCTGATTATTATTACCGGTAACAGTAAAGAATGTCTCGGTTTTATTTCCTGACAAATCAGATAATTCCAATCTGAATTTGTAGGTTTTCCCGGTTTCGATTTTTATATAACCATTTTCTTTTGATTTTCCGTAGATGGATAATTTATTTCCAGGTTCAATAAAGCATTTCATTATCAATGATTTATTCCTGTTCCATTCCTGATAGTCAATCATCGAATTTATATATCTGGTATCGCTGAAAGCGAATCTGTCAATATTGTGGTTATATATTTCATTATCATTCATAAATAGTCTAACCTTTTTGACACCGTATAAATTTGTATTGTAATTCATATGGTCAAAAGCTTTAACACCAATTCCGATTAAACCAGGATTGCATATATGATTGAAATGATTAATTGCCTGTCTGGTTTTAGCCGAGTTTATAGTGTTAAGGTCATTTCCATGAAACTGATAAATCATTATTTCATTTATTGAAGGCTTGATATTATCTCTTATTTCATTTTGAAACCACTTAAGCGGATCGAGTATTTCCTCAGTTTTAGTGTCTCTTATTTCAAAGTGTAAATGTGGTGCAGAAGAGGTTCCGGAGTTACCAGAATATGCAATAAGCTGACCTGATGTTACTTTAATTTTGTTTATCGGAAGTAGTGTGTCTAGTTCGAATGATTCTCTTTCGTATTGCATTTGAACTGCTATCTTTTCAAAAGGCGAAGCATATTTATCAAGATGTGCGTAAACACTCGTCAAACCATTTGGATGGCTAATATAAAGGGCATAACCAAATCCCCAGGCACTTATTCTGATTCTGGAGATCCAACCATCACCAACGGAATACACAGGTATTCCGGTACGTTTTTGAGTTTTAAAATCAATTCCTGAATGAAAATGATTATTTCTTAGCTCGCCAAAATTGCCGCTAAGATGAGGTGCTATTTTCATAGGGAGTCTAAATTCAGGCTGCCCGTAGCTGTTTAAAACAAAAAAACACGAATAGAATAGAAGTAAAAATTTAGAAATCTTTAGCATTAAAAAGTAATCCCTTCTATATCAGTTTGTTTGAATTTGTGTCAGGGAAGATGATACTGGGTTTAAAACTTTTAGCCTCTTCAAAATCCATTAATGCATATGACATAATAATAACGACATCTCCTTTTTGAACTTTTCTGGCAGCGGCGCCATTTAGGCATATTACTCCTGAGCCCCTTTCACCTTTTATTACATAAGTTTCAAATCTCTCACCGTTGTTGTTATTAACGATTTGAACCTTCTCATTGGCTATTATATTGGCTGCATCCATTAAATCTTCATCAATGGTTATACTTCCAATGTAATTCAGATTGGCCTCGGTCACATGAACCCGGTGAATCTTTGATTTTACTACTTCAATAAGCATTCTTATATACTATATTGTCAATTAATCTTACTGGTCCACAAAAGACAGCCAGGCAGCCTACAATATAATCAGAGTCATTCCAGTTATTAACGCTTTGTAATGTATTGCCGTCAACTATCTCAAAGTACTCTAACTTAAATATTGGCTGGGCGTTAAGCCCTGTTTTGACAAAATCTTCAGTGTCCTTTACGTTGTTCTGTCCGGCAAATGTAAGACTTTTGAATAAATATTCAGCAATTAACGGAGCTTTTTCACGTTCTTCAATAGTAAGTCTCCTGTTTCTGCTGCTCATTGCCAACCCATCCTTTTCTCTAACAATAGGGCAGGGGACAATTTGAATTTTATAATTAAGCTGTTTCACCATCTCTCTTATTATAGCCAACTGCTGAAAGTCTTTTTCGCCAAAATATGCTTTATCAGGCATAACTGCATCAAATAGTTTACTTACAATTTGTGCTACACCATTAAAGTGTCCCGGTCTGAATCTACCCTCCATTACCATTTCCAGGTTTCCAAAATTAAATATCCTGGTATCTGGTTCAGGGTACATTTCCTCAACTTCAGGCATGAATATAATATCACATCCTGCCTCTTTAAGCATTTTACTATCTTCTTCGGGAGTTCGTGGATATGTTGTAAGATCTTTAGGATCGTTAAATTGTGTTGGATTAACAAATATGCTTGTAACACATATGTCATTTTCATCCACACATCTTTTTACTAACTGAATATGTCCTTCGTGCAATGCACCCATTGTTGGAACCATTCCAATTGACTGATTAGCTTTTCTATAGTTACTGAGTTTAGCTTGCAGAGCATTTATACTTTTAATAATTTCCATTTCTTTTTAGCTTGAGTTGCGTATTAACGGGGTGCAAAAAAACTAAATTATTGTCAAAACACGAAATAATGAGGGAATAACTTGTGAAATCACAATTTTTTTTTTAGTATATTTGCAGTCAGTTTTTTTTACGCGAAAAGAAAAAGTATGAAGACCAAAAAGGTTCTGTTTATCTGTCAAGAAATTTTCCCATACCTACCCGAATCAGAAATAGCAAATATTTGCAGAGAATTGCCTCAGGGGATTCAAGAAAAAGGAAGAGAAATCAGGACATTTATGCCAAAATTTGGCAATATTAACGAGAGACGAAATCAACTTCATGAAGTTATACGTCTTTCAGGTATGAATCTGATTATTGACGATAACGATTATCCGCTCATAATTAAGGTAGCATCCATTCAGTCTGCAAGGATGCAGGTGTATTTTATTGATAACGATGATTATTTTCACAGAAAGTATACCGTTTGCGATGAAAACGGCAATGAATGTGAAGATAACGATGAAAGAAGTATTTTCTTTGCAAGAGGCGTTATCGAAACAGTCAGAAAATTAAGATGGGTACCAGATGTTATACATTGTCATGGGTGGATATCTGCATTAATTCCCCTCTACATAAAACGTGTATTTGCCGACGATCCTTGTTTCAAAAATTCGAAGGTAGTATATTCGCTTTATGATAACGGCTTTAAGATACCTTTCAGATCTTTATACAGAAAACAACTGATGTTAGAAGGCATAACAGAGCCTGATCTGATTGATTTAAAAGATGAAATAGATTTTAAGTCTGTTAGCAAGATGGCAATGAGGTTTTCTGATGGTGTTATCCAGTCAAGCCCTGAGGTCGATCAGGCTATACTTGATGCAGCAGCAGAATTAAAAGTTCCATTTCTATCTTACCAGACTCCGGAAACATATGTTGATGCATTCAACGATTTTTACGATTTAGTTACCGAATGACGCTAAGCTTCTTATAAATAAGTTTTTACTGATGAAGAATTTTCTGTTGAATTTGGCTTTGGGTACAACCTTACTTGCCACTCTTTTTTCCTGTGATGAAAGTAATCTTATCGGTGGTTCAGTACAGCCTGATCAGGACAAGATATCTGTATATTATGATACAGTTCATGTTCAGTCTTCTACTGTTTTTGTCGATTCGATTTTATACAGAAGTTCTACAGCTTATCTTGGTGAATTTACCGATCAATTTTTCGGAACCACTAAATCTGATTTTTTAGCACAACTTTACTGCCCTAAGAACTTCTCATTTCCTGATGATGTAAAAAGAATAGACTCGTCATTTTTATATTTGTACTATGAGGATCTTTTTGGCGATTCAACAACAATGTTAAATATTAAAGTATATGAAATGTCCAAGTCTATGGATTTGTACAAGCCATATTTCACAAATATTGATCCTTCTACTTATTATAATAAGTCAAATCTTATTGGTCAGCTATCAGTATCTCCCGGAGATTTATATACAAGTGACTCTGTAAAATCTTTAAGCACATACCAAACAGTATTGAAGGTGCCGATTGATCTTACAATTGGCAACAGATTTCTGAAAGATTCCAGAACTAATCCGGAAAAATTTACCGGTACAGGTGTTTTTGCTGATTATTTTAAAGGTCTTTATGTAACAACCAACTTTGGTAATGGTACAATAATTAATATAGACCACAGTGAACTTGAATTTATATACGGTACTTACAAGTACAGTAATACCAGTGGTGGATTGAGAGACTCCTTTGTTGTTGCGGGTTCATATTTCCCTGTTACAAAAGAAGTAAGGCAGGTTAACAGGTTTCAACATCCTGACTTGTCATATTACCTGAATCCTTCTGATAAGGCTGATAGTTTGAATTATATATTTTCTCCTTCAGGATTGTACACCAGGATAACAATACCTGACAAAGTTTTTCAACTTATTGATGGAACTTCTGTAAACCGTATGAGATTGAAAATTCTTGCTACTCAACAGGACGAATCTGAATATGGTATGACTCCACCTGAGAATATGTTGTTAATTAGAGAATCAGATGCCAGGATGTTCTTTTCACGTTTCGAACTGAATGATGGACT
>CAZFUO010000002.1:24562-48850 GCA_964522065.1 uncultured Bacteroidales bacterium
CATCCTACACAACCAATGAAACTTGAACTGGTTTACTCTAAAGGGAAAATCAATTAATATTTTTAGCTTTTCTTGATTTTAAAGTTTTTATTTCTGCTTCAAGATGAGATATTGTTTCTTCCTGATTCTCTATGGTTTTAAGCAGAGAGTTTAATTCTTCAATATCCAGCCCTTCAGGGAATTGAGAAGTAACTCTTTGGATAAAGTCACTTAAAACGTTCATGTAATTTGTGAAAGCTTCAAAAGGAGAGTCAAATGGGCTGAAGTGTTTATGAACAGCTCCGTCAGATGCTCTTTTGGTACTCATATAAAAGAAATGATCGCTGGTTTGCAAATATTGCCAGTCTTTTAAGATCTTTCTGTCTTTTATCAATCTGATTTTTTCAGACAAACTGTAAAGCTTGTTGAATGCTTCTTTTTGCAGTACATTTCCCAACCATGCACTAATATCTCTTTCCTCATCAGCCCAGGAAATTGGATAGTGAACAGATAAAGATTCAATAGGTTTGATTTTGTCAGAGATTTCTCCCGGAGTAGAGAAACTTATTCCTCTTTGTTCAGCCTGATATGGTAATGCTTTTAGAAAATCAAAAATGCCACTTTCAGCAGGCTGAAGATTTCCAAAAGTTTCATAGTTCATGAAAAGATTTACTATGTTTTCATTTTCAGGAATCTGACTTATCCAGTATATAAACTTATCTGCAGTTAAAGGATATTCACTCCATGAATAATTTGTAAATCTGAATGAAATATCATCGCTCAACTTGCTGTTCTTTAACAGTAGTTTTAGTTTAGGAATACCGGCATGATGATAAACAAAGTTAGGACTTTTCCATCCGAGTACCTGTTTTGCGCCTTCTGTAATTATGGTTTTATAGCCCATATCATAAACCATGCTTCCAATTTCGTCAGAATATATAAGCTCAGTGTTTCTAAATACCTTTGGCTTTTGACCAAAAAGACTTTGAATTTTATTACTGTGCATTTCTACCTGCGATCTGAACTCGTCAACATCATTTAGTGAACACAAAGAGTGAGCATATGTTTCTGAAAGAAATTCTACACAATTGGTTGCTGCCAGCTTTTTGAAACTGTCAATAACTTCGGGTGCCTGCATTTCTAATTGTTCTAAAGCAACTCCACTAATTGAGAATGCCGCCTTAAACTTTCCTTTGCTTGATTTAATCATTTCAAGCAAAGTGTTATTTGCAGGTAAGAATGAGTTTTTTGCAATTCTTTCCAGAATAGCCTCATTGTTAAAGTCATCATAATAGTAATTGTCAGAACCAATATCAAAAAAACGATATCTTTTTAGTCTGAATGGCTGGTGTATCTGGAAGTAAAAACAAATTGTTTTCATATATAATATCTTTAATATTTTTAACTTATTTATCTGTAACAGACGCTATTATAAATGTCTCTTACCTTTTGACCCGCATATTCCCATTTTATTTCATCAACCTCACGTTTACCTTCATCTTTAAGAAAATCATATAAACCATCGTATGTAATAATGCCATAAATTGCATCTGCCATGGCATCAATGTCCCAATAATCGGTTTTTATAGCAAAATCAAGTATTTCGGCACAACCTGACTGCTTAGAAATGATAGTTGGAACACCAACCTGCATAGCTTCTAATGGTGAAATGCCAAAAGGCTCAGATACAGAAGGCATTACGTATACATCGCTCGATTTCAGCATTTTGTAAACATCTTTACCTTTCAAAAAACCCGGAAAATGAAATTTGTCTGAAATACCTCTCAAAGCAGCTAGTTTTATCATAGCCTCCATCATATCTCCGTTACCGGCCATTACAAACCTAACATTTCCGGTTCTTTGCAAAACTCTGTGAGCCGCTTCTACAAAATATTCAGGCCCTTTTTGCATGGTGATTCTGCCAAGAAAAGTTACAATTTTATCCTTAGTATTCTTTACAGGTTCAATTGCAGCAATTTCTTCACTAACAGGTTCAACTGCATTGTGAACTGTGATCACTTTATCAGGATGCTGGTGGTATTTGGAAATTACAGTATCTCTGGTAAGGTTGCTTACACAAATAATTTTGTCGGCATTGTCCATACCATTTTTTTCTATTCCGTAAACCTGAGGATTTACCTTTCCGCGGCTTCTGTCAAAATCGGTAGCATGTACATGTATTACCAGCGGTTTCCCACTTACATTTTTTGCATGAATTCCTGCAGGATAAGTAAGCCAGTCATGTGAATGGATTACGTCATATGTTTCAGTTCTGGCAATAACACCAGCACAAATAGAATAGTTATTTATTTCCTCCAGCAAATTATCAGGATACCTTCCGGAAAACTCAATACATCCAAGATCGTTAGTATGTAAGTATCTGAAGTCTGCATAGATATGATCTCTTAAATCGTAATAAGTTTGTGGGCTCATTGACGTTCCAAATCTTTCAGCCAGTTTATCCCAGTTTAAATCATGCCAGACAAGCGGAGTATTACAGGCTCCGATTATTTTCAGAAAACTTTGATCTTCATCACCATGGGGTTTTGGTATAACAAAAGTGATTTGCATATCACTTTGTTTAGACATTCCCCTTGTTAAACCATAGCTGGCTGTACCCAGGCCTCCCAGAATATGAGGCGGGAATTCCCACCCGAACATAAGCGCTTTCATAATCCCTGAATTAAGTTAATTCTGTTTTTCAACAGTCTGTGACATCTGAGTATCTCAGCAACATTCATGGCATACGATACGCCGCCTCTTCCCCTGTAAGGAGGATTGCCGTCAAATAACTCTGAAATTGTACCTATACCTCTGTCGTTAAGTTCAGATTCAAATCCGTATATAACTCTTTCAGCAAAATAGATACCACTGTCTTTATATATTTTTAAATAAGCCTCTACATATGGACCAATCAACCATGGCCATGCTGTACCCTGATGACAAGCCCTTGATCTCTTTTCTTCATTTCCGTCATATTCAGGATTGTATCCCTGACTTTTCGGACTTAATGTTCTCAGCCCCTTTGGTGTAAGAAGTTCCTTGGTAATAAAATCCAACACTGTTTTTTTCTGCATTCTGTCCAAAGGAGAAAATTCCAGTGAAACCGCAAATATCATATTTGGTCTGACACTCCAGTCCGGGTTACCATTGTCAACGTAGTCAAACAAATATCCGTGTTTATTTAAAAATGTCTGAATAAAAGACTTTCCGGTAACGTCAGCAAGGTCGTTATAAATATTTGTCAGATAGGTTTTTTTAGCGGCTTCTGCCAATTCGGCACCGAATTTTAATGCATTATACCATAAAGCATTAAATTCAACAAGATACCCGCTTCTGTACACCAATCCCTTTCCATGTTGAGTCGAGTTCATCCAGCTGACAGGCTTTGAACTCCCATCAGTGTAAAGCAATCCGTTGTCATGCAGGAACAGGTTATCATGTTTTTGGTTTCTGATAAATTCAATAATATCAAAAACCAGATCTGAGTATTTATTTAAACATTTCTCTTCTCCGGAATATTTATAGTACTCCTGAACAGCCCATAATACCCAAAGCAATACATCAGGTGCATCAATATCGGTAATAGAACAATCCAATGGTTTTTTTGCCATAAAATTTCTGACTGCCTTTTCACCCGTAATCATAATAGCCTCAAACAGTCCGGGATCTTTAGCAGAAATTGTGCACCCTGGTAGAGAGATAAACATGTTTCTCGCAGTATAAGTGTACCATGGATAACCTGCTATAATGTAGCGCTGACCATCATCATGTTTATTGTAAAACTGGTAAGCTGCATTTTTAAGACAGTTTGTAAAACTGGTTCTTGGAGTTCGCAAACTTCTTTCATTTTCAAAAAGAGAGTTAATTTTTCTTGGAGATATTGACGAAGTCCCTGCAGAGAAAAATACACTTTCACCTTTTTTAATTGGTATTTCAAAATAGCCAGGCACAAAGACATCCTCTTGAAAGTCATAGCCTTGTTCCTGATCTTTCATATATTCAATATTCTTATACCAGTCAGGAATATATACAAAGTCATTTTTTCTGGATAGCTGCATGTAAAGGTCTGGATATCCGTTGTATAAACACATTTTTATACCATTCTCGACCGGGGTATAATCTCTGTTTATCATTCCATTTTCCTTACTTAACCTCATTGAGTTTCTGAATGAAAGGAAAGGTCTGAATCTCAATGAGGTAGGAGAGTGGGCATCAACTAGAGTATATTTTATCAGAATTCTGTTTTCGTGAGATACAAATATCACTTCTCTCGATAAAATGACTCCACCTACTCTGTAGGTGGTTTTAGGTGTATGGTCACACTCGTATTCTCTTATATACTTATGTCCTTTAGGACTATAATTATCTCCCGGATATTTATGTACCCCCAGATTGAACTCAGCACCTCTTTGTATAACAGTAGTATCCAGTGATGAAATAAGTACATGATCTCCACCGTCCAGTTCGGGTATAGGTATAACAAGTAGTCCCTGTTGTTTTCTGGTATTACAATCAATAATAGTAGAAAAACTATAAGCTCCGGATTTATTTGTTCGCAACATCTCCTTGGTAAGAGAGTGCTCCAGATTTATTAAAACTTCTTTATCGAATTTAAGATAAGTCATGGTAGATCGATTTTCTACGAAAATAGTAATTATAAAATTAAATGACAATCAAGTTTTGTAACAAAAAAAGCATCCATTCAGGATGCTTTTTGCAATGAATTATGAATCAATTTGTTGTATTAAATACCCTTTTCAAGAATATCTCTTATAACATTTGTATCCTGTATAAAAGACATCTGATTTAACAACGGATCGAGATTTGAAGTAAAAAGTTTAACAGCAATTGCCAGCAATATTATACCGAAAAATTTTCTGAGAACATAAATGCCACCTTTACCCAGTATTTTTTCAATTGCAGCAGTACTTCTTAGCACCACATAAACAATTCCCATATTTAAAGCCAGCGCAATAATAATATTTACAATGTCAAATTCTGCCCTTAATGATAACAATGTTGTAAAAGAACCTGCGCCTGCAATAAGGGGAAATACTAAAGGTATAATAAAAGAAACCTCTGACGGACTCTTATCTTTAAAAATATTCACATCAAGTATCATTTCAATTGCAATAAGCAGAATAATAAACGAACCTGCAACAGCAAATGAGGAAACATCAACACCAAACAAGTTTAATAATGCTTCTCCAACAAACAGAAACGTTATTAAAATCAAAAATGATATAATTGAAACTCTTCCTGGAAACAGCATTCCTTTTTTTTGTTTCAGGTCAACTATTACAGGAATAGAACCTGTTATATCAATAATAGCAAACAGTACTACAAATGCACTTGCAATCTCTTTTAAATCAAAGTTCATAATAAATATTTAAGATGAATTGTTTGTTGCAAAAGTAGTTAGTTGTAAAGAATAATTGCGTAAATTTGCGTGAATTTCCAAAAAAATATGTCGGTTTTTGATATTTTTAAACAGCTTAAAATATTCAGGGGGGTCAGGACAGAAGAACTTTTTGACTTAATACCCAGGATTTCTCTTGATTTTGAGACTTTTAACGAAGGTGAAATCATCTTTGAAAAAGACTCAACGGTTGGGGGCTTGTCTTTCATTTTAAGCGGAAAAGTTGAAATTTTCGATCAAATGTACTCTGCAGAATTACATGTAAACGATGTTTTATCATTTACCGGTTTATTCTCAGAAAATGCGTCATATCAATATGATGCAAAAGCGATTGAAGATTGCAGGCTGTTAACTATCGACAGGAAATCACTTGTTTATTTGTTTAAAACCAACGAACTTATTTTACAAAATTATTTGAGCCTGCTTGATGAACTCGCGGTTTCTACTGAAAGAAAAGCAATTATAAGAGTTGCTCAAATAAACAAAACCATTTAAAAAAAAAGAATTGTGAAACCAATAAGATTATTAATTATGACAGCAATCGTAACAGGTGCTACGATGGTATCGGCTGCAAATCCTTTTTTCGTGAAGAAGTATAATACACCTCACGAAACCCTGCCTTTCGATAAAGTAAAACTCGAACATTTTATGCCTGCATTTGAGAAAGGTTTTTCTCAGCAGGAAAAAGAAATTACTAAAATAGTTACAAATAAGGAAAAGCCCGATTTTAAGAATACAATAGAGGCACTTGAAAGATCAGGAGCATTGCTTCATGATGTATCAGCAGTATTTTATACTCTGACAGGTTCTGAGAACAATGACGAGCTAATGGAGCTTTCTTCTAAAGTAACTGTTTTGCAAACAGAGCATTCAAACAAGATAAACATGAATGAGAAGCTCTTTGAAAGAGTAAAATTTGTTTACGAAAACAGAGCTTCTCTTAAGTTGAATATTGAAGAGGCAAAGTTACTTGAAAATACATATGACGGATTTGTAAGAAGTGGTGCATCTCTTAAAGGTAAAGACAGAGATAAGTTTATGGAGTTAAGCCTCAAGCTTAGTAGTCTGAATGAGAAATTTGCACAAAATTCACTAAGGGCAACAAACAAGTATGAAAAGATTGTAACTGAAAAAGCTTTACTGGAAGGTTTTCCTGAAGATGCATTAGCAATGGCCGAGGCAAAGGCAAAAGCAAAAAACAAAACAGGCTGGTTATTTGATTTGTCTGCTCCAAGTTATTCCTCTTTAATGAAATATGCTAAAAACAGAGACTTGAGAAAAGAAGTTTATATGGCATACAATACTCGCGCTATTGAGGGTGAGTTTGACAACAGAGGAGTTATTACTGATATTGTAAATACCAGAAGACAGCTAGCTGAACTTCTTGGATATAACTCATACGCACAATATGCAATTAAGAAAAGAATGGCCGAAACTCCTGAAAATGTTTACGATTTTCTCGAAAAACTAAGAGCTTCATATTTACCTGTTGCAAAGGCTGAAGTTGCTGCTGTACAGGGTTTTATTACCGGAATGGAAGGTAAATATATTAAGCTTGAACCATGGGATTGGTCATATTATTCAGAAAAACTAAAACAAGCTAGTTTTAATGTAAGCGACGAATTGTTAAGACCATACTTTAAACTTGAAAACGTTATAAATGGTGTATTCGGTCTTTCAACCAAACTTTACGGACTTACATTTAAAGAAAATTCTAAAATTCCTACTTGGAACAAAGAAGTAAAAGCCTGGGAGGTTTTTGATAAAGATGGTAAATATCTGTCTGTATTGTACACTGATTTCCACCCAAGAAAAACCAAGAGAGCCGGAGCATGGATGAGTGATGTAAACGAACAATACAAACTAAACGGAAAAGATGTTCGTCCACATATTTCTATTACAATGAACTTTACTCCGTCAACTGCTGAAAAGCCTTCATTGCTGACATTTGACGAAGTGACAACATTTCTTCATGAGTTTGGACACGCTTTACACGGTATGTTATCTGATGTAAATTACAGAGGACTTTCAGGAACCAATGTTTACAGAGATTTTGTTGAGTTACCATCGCAGGTTATGGAAAACTGGGCAAGTGAAAAACAATTCCTTGATGAATTTGCTATACACTACAAAACTGGTGAAAAAATTCCTGCAGAACTGATTGAGAAAATAAAAGCAGCTGAAAATTTCAATATAGCTTACGCATGCATGCGCCAATTAAGCTTCGGATATCTTGATATGGCATGGCATTCACTTAAAAATGATTTCAAAGGAGATGTTTTGTCATTTGAAAATGAAGCCTGGAAGAAAGCATTGGTAATACCACAGACAGAAGGAACATTTATGAGTTCTACTTTCGGCCATCTTTTCTCAGGAGGATATGCAGCAGGTTATTACAGCTATAAATGGGCTGAAGTCCTTGACGCAGATGCATACGACTGGTTCGTTAAAAACAAAGTATTTGACACTGAAAAAGCCGATTCATTCAGAAAAAATATCCTTTCAAAAGGAGGAACCGAACATCCAATGGTTTTGTATAAAAGATTCAGAGGTCAGGAACCTTCAATAGAATCGTTATTAAAAAGGAACGGAATTTTATAAATATTATGCTTGATAAAGAATTGTCTGAAAAACAGCTTTTACTTGATAAACGCTATATGAGAATGGCCCTTATTTGGGCAGAAAACTCTTATTGTGTAAGAAGAAAGGTCGGTGCATTGATAGTTAAAGATAAAATGATAATATCTGATGGCTACAATGGTACACCTTCCGGATTTGAAAATGTTTGTGAAGATGAGAACAATGTGACAAAGTCATATGTGCTTCATGCTGAGGCAAATGCTATTACTAAGGTGGCAAAATCGCATAACAGCAGTCTCGGGGCCACTCTCTATGTCACAGCTTCACCTTGTATGGAATGTTCAAAACTCATAATTCAGGCAGGTATAAGAAGAGTTGTTTATTCAGAACTTTATCATAATCATGACGGATTAGATCTGTTAGAAAGAGCCGGTATTGAATTGTTTTATTTAGATAAGTTGAAATTGAATGGAAGCGAAGAATAAAGGTAAATACTGGTTGCCGTTGATAATGGCAATGTGTCTTGCAATTGGATTGGTTATTGGTACAATACTTTCCAGAAATGAAGTTTACAACAATAGTGGAAAGAGGTTTCAAAATCTGAATAAGATAAGTGCTTTATTATCATTAATAGATTCAAGGTATGTTGACAGTATTGACTTGTCAGGCATTTCTGAAGATCTTATACCTAAAGTTCTGGCTGAGCTCGATCCACATTCTGTATATATTTCTGCAGAAGACAGAAAGATTACAGATGAACAACTTGAAGGAAGTTTTAGTGGTATTGGTGTTCAGTTCAGAGTGTTACAGGATACAATTTATGTAGTTGCCATTGTAAAGGGAGGTCCTTCCGAGAGAGCCGGACTTATAGCAGGTGACAGAATTGTCACAATAAATGATTCTGCCTTTACCGGAAGTATAACTTCTAACGACAAAATACTTAAAACTCTGAGAGGAGATAAGGGAAGCATAGTTAAACTGGGTGTTAAAAGGTATAACAAAAGTGAAATTATAAATTTTAATGTTGTCAGAGACGATATACCTGTATATAGTGTAGATGCAAAATATAAAATCGGAAATGAAATTGGCTATATTAAAATAGGTAGTTTCGGTGTAAATGCTCATTCAGAGTTTATTCAGGCCTATGCTTATCTTCAAAAACAAGGTTGCAATAAGTTTATTATAGACTTACGAGGTAATACAGGAGGTTTGATGGAGCCTGCTCTTAATATTGCAAATGAATTTCTACCTGCTGAAAGATTAATACTATATACTCAGGGTAAATCTTACCCAAGAGAAAATGTCTATTCTAACGGTAAAGGTTCATGCCAAAATAGCCCGCTGGTTGTTTTGCTCGATGAGTGGTCAGCATCATCAAGCGAAATTCTTGCAGGAGCTCTTCAGGACAACGACAGAGCCTGGGTAGTAGGCAGAAGGTCTTTTGGTAAAGGCCTGGTTCAAACGGAAATACCCTTTAAAGACGGTTCTGCAGTAAGATTAACTATTGCCCGGTTTTATGTTCCTTCAGGTAGATGTATCCAGAAACCCTATAAAAATGGTCAGGACGAAAACTACCAGATGGATATAGTAAACAGATATATTAAGGGCGAATTTAGTTCTAAAGACAGTATTCGCTTTATTGATTCTCTAAAATACGAAACCACTGGCGGTAGAATTGTTTACGGTGGTGGTGGTATAATGCCCGATTATTTTGTTCCACTTGATACATCAGGTGTTTCTTCCTGGTACACAAGAGTACAAAGTCAGGACTTAATATCATTATTTTCATTCAGATATGTTGATGAACACAGAGAATCACTCAAAACATATAGTTCTGCAAATCACCTATCATCATGGTTAGACGATTTAAATCTTCTCCCGGCTTTTGTGAATTTTGCTGCAACAAAAGGAGTCAGAGGAAGACCTGAGTTTATTTCAATGTCCTTTCCATTGGTTCAAACCAACATTAAAGCAAACATTGCCAGATTAATGTTAGGAGAAGATGCATTCTGGAAGCTATATCAGGAAAATGATAATACTCTCAACAAAGCTGTTGAAGTAGTAATAAAAGCCAAAAGCAGAATAAGTCAGAACGATAAAATAGAATAAATTATCTGAAAACAATATCCTTGATAATGTCTTTACCAAGGTTCTCATTTAAGCGACTGATTAGACTTTGTCTCATCAGTCGCAATTCGTTTCTAACTACCGATGAGTCAATCTGAACATATAAAACAGCATCTTTAACAAAAAGATTTTTTGTATGCGAACTAATACCCCTGCCAACTACTTCCGGAAAAATATTAATAACTCTGGTTTCGTAAAGCTTGCTTTCAAGGTGCTGATCTTTAACAACTTGCTTTATGATATCGCGCAAGCTCTGTGTATTTTTTCTTATCATATCTCAATTTTACCTCCCGATATATTAAAAAACTGATGCTCGCCTCCAAATCTGTTCAGCAAATCTGAAAGGTGATTTTTGTTAGTATCAGTAATAAAAATCTGACCATAATCCTCACTTGTTACAAGTCTGATAATATTCTCAATTCTAACACTGTCAAGTTTGTCAAAAAGGTCGTCAAGTAATAATATAGGTGTTTTTAAAGTACACTTTTTAAGAAAACCAAATTGCCCCAGCTTCATTGCAATAAGAAAACTCTTATTCTGACCCTGAGAACCTTCAAGTTTAATCGGGAAACCGTTAAGCTCCATTATCAGTTCATCTTTATGAATGCCTCTTGTGGTATAACCAAGTATAAGATCACGTTGTCTGGTTTTTAAAAGTTGGTCGGAGAGATCACCATCTGCTATATGCGATTGATACTTAAGCATAATTTTCTCTTTGCCACCTGTAATCCTGTTATAAATATTTTCAAAAACAGGAGTAAACTTCTCAATAAACTCAAGTCTCTTTTTATAAATCTCCGTTGCATCCTGACTCATTTTACCTTCGTAAACTTCAAAAAGAGAGTCGTCAAAAACATTTTCTTCTTTAAGCAGGAAGTTTCTCTGTTGTAGTGCTTTATTATAACTTACCACAGAGTCAATATACTGATGATCAAACTGAGAAATTACCATATCCATAAATCTCCTTCTCTCATCGCTTCCTTCTCTTATAAGGCCTTCATCTGAAGGAGAAATAAGTACTACAGGTATTTTGCCAATATGCTCTGACAATCGTGAATACTCTTTGCCATTGTACTTGAAAATCTTCTTTTGTCTGCGTTTCATTCCGCAATAGACCTCGTCGATTTCATCATTATTCTGACAATTTGCCTTAATCATGAAAAAATCTGCATCATGTAATATGTTTTGAGAATCTATAGTATTAGTATGACTTTTACAAAACGAAATATAATGAATGGCATCCAGTAAATTGGTTTTGCCTTCTCCATTATTGCCTACAAAGCAATTCAGACCACCGGAAAAACTAAGATTAGCCTCCTGAATATTCTTGAAATTTAGTATTGTTAGCTCTTTAATCTGCATAATAAGGCTGTGAAACCATTGTTGAAGACAAATGTACTAAAAAAACGAGGATATATTTTTTGATTCAAATGAAATGATGTACTTTTGTACACCAATTTTGAAAAACCGATTATAACCTAGACTTATACAATTATGTCGAAAAAAAACGAAGAGACAAAGGACGATTTGCAACAAGTAAATGAGGTGTTGAGCCGCTCAGAACAATTTATTGAAAAAAATCAGAAGAGTTTGTTAATTGCTTTAGGAGTGATAGTAGTGTTGGTATCAGGAGTTTTATTATTCCGCCATACATATCAGCTACCAAAAGAAAAAGAAGCTCAGGAAATGATTTTCAAGGGTGAACAATACTTTGCTGCTGACTCTTTTCAGATTGCAGTAAACGGAGATGGGGCAGGATATATTGGTTTTGAAGCAATAATTGATGACTACCGCACAACTAAAACTGCTAAACTTGCTGCTGCATATGCAGGACTTTCATACAAGAGCATGGGCGATTTCAAAAAAGCAGTTGAATATTTGCAGAAATGTAAAGCTGAAGATATAATGGTTTCTCCTGCACTTACAGGAGCCGTAGGCGATTGCTATGTTGAACTAAAGGAATATGACAAAGCTGCAGATTACTTTGAAAAAGCTGCTGCTGTTGAAAATCAACTATTGTCACCTATTTATCTTATGAAGGCTGCAAGAGTTTATGAAAAAACCGAAGACTGGAGCAAGGCAATCAAGACTTATGAAGTAATTAAAACCAAATATCCTTTATCACAAGAAGGAGTTGAGGTTGACAAGTATATAGAGCGCGCCAATTCACATAAATAAAAAGTGGCTACTAAGTACAAAAATTTATCAGACTACGATGTCACATCAATGCCTGATGCAAAAGGCATGAAAATAGGCATCGTAGTATCTGAATGGAATTTTGAAATTACTTCAAAGCTCCTTGAAGGCGCTGTAAAGACATTAGAAAGCAATGGAGTAAGCAGTGATGATATTTTGATTAGCTGGGTTCCCGGTAGCTTTGAATTGATTTATGGTGCAAGCCTGATGATGCAGTTAAAGTCTGAAGATTTACCAGATGCCGTAATAGTTTTAGGATGTGTTATCAGAGGTGATACACCTCATTTTGATTACGTTTGTTCAGGTGTTACACAAGGCATTTCAAATCTTAATATAAAAGGCGAAATACCGGTAATTTTCGGTTTACTCACAAATGATACTATGCAACAGTCAATAGACAGAGCAGGAGGTATTCACGGGAATAAAGGAGACGAAGCTGCAGTGACTGCAATTAAGATGATAAATTTTAAGAGAACCCTTAAAGGATAACATTCTCAATTTTACATAATATCAAGTCCGAATGTTCTGTATAAAAGCAGAATGTCCGGATTTTTTTTCACCATAGCCTCAAGCTTCTCTCTCGAAGTAAAAGGTCTGAAACTGGTTAGATTTTCAACAACTTTGATATTTAAACTTATCCTGCTGTTTTTTACTTTATTTCTTATATAAGCTTCTACCTTTGGTTTTGTATCATACATCTTTTCATACAAAACCTGATTAGATACCGCAATCTCAAAATTGTGTTCACTTATTTTTTCAGGTTTGCTGGCATTAAATGCATTTGTTAGATGAATATCGTTTTCTATACCTTTTCCAAAATCATTCCATGCTTCTATAACGTCAGAAATCTCATAAGGACGTTCCATTTCAATAACAACCTCCTTCTTCTCTGTAACTTCAGCAGCATCAACCTCTTTTACATCTTTTATCTTTCTTATAGTCCTTATAGAAGAATAACTGGATAACTTACCTGGGGCAGCTGGCTTTTGTTCAACCTTACCTGCAGGCGGAGTCTGAGCAGAAGAAGTCTGAGAAGCCTGAGTATGTGAAGCCTGAGTAGGTACAGTCTGAGTTTTAACCTCAGAACTTTTTTGTTCGACGACATGCTTGGTACTATTAGTACTTTCAAAAGGAAGTATTACATCAGGGATTTCATCTACGAGTTCATAGATTTTTTTTTTTGAATCCATTAACTGTGAAGTTCGGATTAAAGCAAGCTCAACTAAAAGCCTCTTGTTTTTACTTTCCTTGTAGTCCAGATCGCATTGATTGAAAATCCTTAACCCTGCATATAAAAACTCAACAGGGCAATCTGCAGCCTGCTTTTGATACTGATCTCTAATGCCAGCCCCAACCTCAAGTAGTACCAGCGTGGCCGGATCTTTACAAATCATCAAATCTCTGAAGTGAGAGCTAAGCCCCGTTATAAAATGCTGACCGTCAAAACCGCGGTTAAGTATTTCATTAAACACTAAAAGTGACTGAGTCATATCTCCTTCAAGCATATAGTTAGTCAGCTTGAAATAATAATCGTAATCGAGAACATTAAGATTTTCTATTGTATTGCTGTAAGTAACTTTACCGTTTCCAAAACTGGCAACCTGATCGAAAATGGACAGAGCGTCACGCATACCTCCGTCAGACTTCACAGCAATGACGTTTAAGGCTTCTTCTTCAAATTCGATTTTTTCTGATTTAGCAACATGCTTAAGCTGAGATACTATGCCGTTTACACTAATTCTGTTGAAGTCATAAATCTGACATCTTGAAAGAATAGTAGGAAGTATCTTATGCTTTTCTGTTGTTGCAAGTATAAAAATAGCATGTCTGGGCGGTTCCTCAAGAGTTTTAAGGAAGGCATTGAATGCACTTGAAGAAAGCATGTGGACCTCATCAATAATATATACCTTGTACTTCCCTAATTGCGGTGGTATCCTTACCTGATCAACAAGTACCCTGATTCCGTCAACGGAGTTATTAGAAGCGGCGTCTAGTTCAAAAATATTCAGAGATCTCTGATCAATAAAACTTTTGCACGATTCACATTCATTGCAGGCCTCACCTTCAGGACCGGGATTCATACAATTTATTGTCTTGGCAAAAATTCTTGCACAAGTAGTTTTACCTACACCTCTGGGACCACAAAAAAGATATGCATGAGCCAACTGATTGTTTTTAATTGCATTCTTAAGGGTTGTTGTTAGAGCAGACTGCCCTACAACCGATTGAAATGTATCAGGTCTGTATTTTCTGGCCGAAACAAGATAATTGTCCATGTTATTTTATTTGTGTAGTGCAAATGTAAGAAAATATAGATTATTTTTGCGTATAAATTTAAAGGTCGCCATGGAGAAATTTAAACTTTTTGTCAGCAGGCTGAAGCCCTATTTGAATAAGTATGCCATTACCATCACTTTGATAGTAGTGTTTATTGTTTTTATAGATGAAAACAGTGTATTGAGAAGGATTAAACTTAACAGGGAGATCAATAGTTTAAAAAAGGAGATAAGGTATTATCAGAAACTTAGGGATACCAGCACTCAAAAGCTTGAAAATTTGCATTCTGGTAAAGATGAGCTTGAGAGAATAGCAAGAGAAGAGTACCTTATGAAAAAACCTGATGAAGAGATATTTTTAATAAAAGAATAAATATATAATGATCAAAGATATTAAAGGTGTCCTGCTTGCTGCCGGAGCAATAATTGTTTTGTTATCTGCTGTACTGGTAATGGAGAAAGTTAGTTTTGGAAAGTATTTATTTATTTCGGGAGCACTCTTTTATATTATAGGCAGGATTTTATCACTCTATAAGGGGGATGATTTCAGATTAAAAAGATTAAACAGATTTGGCTATGTTTCTTCTGCTCTTTTTGCCGCATGTGTTTATCTGCAATTTACAGGAAATAATGCCTGGGTAGTACTTATGTTTATTGTAGCCATAATTGAATTGTACTCAGCACAGAGGTCTTCAGGGTACGAAAAAAATTCATGAGCAGTAAAAGCTTTAAGTTTAAACAGTTTGAAGTAAGTCATGACCTATGTGCCATGAAAGTTGGCACAGATGGGGTTTTGCTTGGAGCCTGGACAGATATTCAGAATACTGAAAATATACTTGATGCCGGAACCGGTTCCGGCCTTATCGCCCTGATGCTCGCACAAAGAAGTAAAGCTGTAATTGATGCGATAGAAATTGATAAAGGCGGCTATTTACAATCATGTATAAATTTCTCAAACAGTCCGTGGCATCAAAGACTTAATGCTGTTAATGAAGACTTCAGAAATTTTAAAACTGATAAGAGATACGACCTTATAGTTTCAAATCCTCCTTTTTTCAGAAACTCCATTAAGGCAGGGGGGCAACAAAGATCAATAGCCAGACATGATGATACTTTAAGTTGGGAGCAGTTAGTCGAAAAATCTTTTAATTTTTTAAATTCTGACGGGAGATTGTCTGTAATTATCCCTGCAGAAGGCTTCGTCGATTTTCATGCTGTTTGCATTACTAAAGGGTTTAATCTGAAAAAAAAATGTAATGTTTATACAAAAGTAACCAAGTCTGCAAAAAGAGTAATGCTTGAGTATTCAAAAAATAGTGAGTTAACAAAACACACAGATTTGATACTTGCAGATAATGATAATAAGCGTTCTGAGGCCTATTCTGCACTTACTTGCGATTTCTACCTTTGACATTTTTTTTCTACCTTTGCACGCGAAAAATTTTAACCAGCTATGTCAAAAAAATTCACTGAATATTCAGGGTTTGACTTATCCACAGTAAACAAGGAAATCCTGAAAAAATGGGATGATAACGATTTATTTCACAAAAGTCTGAAAATCAGAGAAGGATCTCCATCTTTCGTTTTTTACGAAGGCCCACCTTCTGCAAACGGAATGCCTGGTATTCACCATGTTATGGCACGTTCGATTAAAGACATTTTCTGTCGTTATAAAACCATGAAGGGATATAATGTACAGAGAAAAGCTGGCTGGGATACACATGGTTTGCCTGTAGAGCTTGGAGTAGAGAAAGCTTTAGGCATAACAAAAGAAGATATCGGTAAAAATATATCTGTAGCTGAATATAATGCCGCTTGTCGTAAGGATGTTATGAAGTTTACCCGTGAGTGGGAAGATCTTACTCACAAAATGGGTTACTGGGTAAATATGGACGATCCATATATAACCTACGATAACAGGTATATTGAAACTCTTTGGTATCTGCTAAAGACATTGTATAATAAAAAATTATTGTACAAGGGATATACAATTCAACCATATTCACCTGCAGCCGGTACAGGACTTAGTTCGCATGAGCTAAATCAGCCGGGTTGTTACAGAGATGTAAAAGATACAACCTGCGTTGCACAATTTAAGATAACTCAACCAAGACAAGAGTGGACAACTTTTGGAGATGCTTATTTTCTGGCATGGACAACAACTCCATGGACATTACCATCAAATACAGCGTTATGTGTTGGCCCATCAATAACTTATGTTGCTGTAAAAACATATAACCCATATACAGGCATACCTATGACTTGTATACTTGCTAAAGACTTACTAAATACTCACTTCAATACTAAAGCCGAAGGTTTGACTCTTGATCAGTATAATGCTGGTGATAAGCTAATTCCCTTTGAAGTTGTAGCAGAGTATAAGGGAAGTGATTTGGTAGGTATTTCATATGAACAACTTATGCCATGGGTAAACCCTGGTGAAAATGCTTTTAAAGTAATTTCAGGAGATTTTGTTACAACAGAAGACGGAACCGGTATAGTTCATATCGCACCTACTTTTGGAGCAGATGATGACAGGGTTGCAAAAAACTTCGGAGTACCTGCACTTTTGTTAATTGACAAAGATGGAAACAGGCGTCCAATGGTTGACCCTTCAGGTAAATTCTATAAAATTGAAGATCTTGACAGTCAGTTTGTCTCTGCAAGCGTAAATACCGGATTATACAAAGAATATGCAGGTCGTTATGTTAAAAATGCATACGACAGCAATCTTACTGATGCTGATGCAAGTCTTGATGTTGATCTGGCTGTAATGCTTAAACAGCAAAATCTTGCATTTAAGATAGAAAAACATGTTCACAATTATCCTCACTGCTGGAGAACCGACAAACCGGTTTTATACTATCCACTTGACAGTTGGTTTATCAAATCTACTGCATGTCGTGAGAAAATGATGGAATTAAACGAAACCATACAATGGAAACCTGCATCAACAGGCTCAGGCCGCTTTGGCAAATGGCTGGAAAACCTGCAGGACTGGAACTTGTCACGAAGCAGATACTGGGGTACTCCACTACCAATATGGAGAACTGAAGATGGAAGTGAAGAGTTATGTATTGGTTCGGTAGAAGAGCTTTATAATGAAATAGAAAAATCTGTAAAGGCAGGTTTTATGACTTCAAATACACTTGGCGATTTTAAGCCAGGTGACTATTCAAAAGATAATTACGAAAAAATAGACCTTCACAGACCTTATGTTGATGAGGTGGTATTGGTTTCAGAAAGTGGCAAGCCAATGTACAGAGAATCAGACTTAATAGATGTATGGTTTGATTCGGGTGCCATGCCTTATGCACAGGTGCATTATCCTTTTGAAAACAAAGAACTTATTGAAAGTGGCAGCCATTATCCTGCAGACTTTATTGCTGAAGGTGTTGACCAGACCAGAGGATGGTTTTTCACTCTTCATGCCATAGGTACAATGGCATTTGACTCTGTTGCATTCAAAAATGTGGTTTCTAACGGACTGGTATTAGATAAAAACGGCAACAAGATGTCCAAGAGACTGGGAAATGCCGTTGATCCTTTTACAACAATTGAGAAATACGGTTCTGATCCTTTAAGATGGTACATGATTACTAACGCTTCACCCTGGGACAATCTTAAGTTTGATTCTGAAGGTATAGAAGAGGTAAGAAGGAAATTCTTCGGCACTTTATACAATACATATTCATTCTTTGCCCTTTACGCAAATGTGGATGGATTTAAAAATATGGATGCAGAAGTTCCTGTAGATAAACGTCCTGAAATTGACAGATGGATACTATCACAGTTGAACAGCCTTATAAAAGAAGTTGATGATTGTTTGTATAATTACGAACCCACAAAGGCCGGAAGAGCAATAAGTGAATTTGTAACAGAAAATTTGAGTAACTGGTACGTAAGGTTAAATAGAAAACGTTACTGGGGTGGTGAATACAACGAAGATAAAATAGCGGCTTACCAGACTTTGTACACATGTCTTGAAGTTGTATCACGACTAATGGCACCAATTTCCCCATTTTATGCTGATCAGTTATATACCGATTTGCACAATGTTTCAATTGATACCGAAACCCTTTCAGTACATCTGGCAGACTTTCCTGTATGTAATGAGAGCTTAATTGATACTGCGCTTGAGTCAAGAATGCAGATTGCTCAGCAAATAACATCTATGGTTTTAGCATTGCGTCGTAAGGTTAGCATTAAAGTTCGTCAACCATTGACAGCTATTATGGTTCCTGCTGCCGATGAAGAGCAAAAATCACAAATTCAGGCTGTAAGTAGTCTGGTTTTGAGTGAAGTGAATGTTAAAAATATAAACTTTGTAGAGAACACAGCAGGGATACTTGTAAAGAAAATTAAACCTGATTTCAAAAAACTGGGTCCTAAGTGTGGAAAATCAATGAAGCAGGTTGCTGCCGGTATTACTTCGATGAGTCAGGAGGAAATTGCAGCATTCGAAAGAAATGCAGGATGTCAGATTGTAGTTGAAGGTCAGACAGTAAATATTGAAATGACCGATGTTGAAATACTTTCTGAAGATATTCCCGGATGGCTGGTTGCGAATGAAGGTCGTCTGACTGTAGCATTAGATGTAACAGTTACAGAAGATTTAAGACTTGAAGGTTTGGCCCGCGAAATAGTAAACAGAATTCAGAATATCAGAAAGTCTAACGGTTTTGAAATTACCGATAAGATTAAAGTCCGATTGTCTGAAGATGCAGAAGTTGAAAAAACACTGGTTGTTTGGAAAGAATATATAAAACAACAGACTTTAGCAGGTGATATTATTACCGAAAAAGCTGAATTTGGAGGTCAGGATCTTGATATTGAAGGCCTTGATATAAAGATTTTGGTTGAAAAGATTTAGATGTCGTTTTCTCTTTATTATTGCATTTATTATGATTATATTCGCAACTAAATTTTTTGAGTGTTGTTTATTTTTCCTGTAATTTTTAAAACTTTTAATCTTATGTCAGACAAAATCAGATACTCAGATGCGGAACTTGAAGAGTTCCGTACCATTATAGAAGAAAAACTTGTAAAGGCAAGGGAAGATTACGAACAACTCAAAGCCAGCGTAACAAATATGGATGGCAACGATGTAATGGATACTTCGCCAACTTTCAAGGTTTTTGAAGAAGGTGCCAACACTTTGCTTAAAGAAGAAACCGGCCGTCTGGCTCAGCGTCAACAGAAGTTTATTCAACATCTGGAAGCAGCTTTAGTAAGAATTGAAAACAAAACATATGGTATTTGCAGAGAAACCGGTCAGCTTATACCAAAGGAAAGACTACGTGCGGTTCCGCATGCTACACTTACTATTGAAGCTAAAAACGACAAGAGATAATAAATGACAGGACGTCAAAAAAGCTGGATTTCTCTGGCGATAATGCTGGTTATTTTGTTTGCCGACCAAATTCTTAAGATTTGGATAAAAACAAATATGGTACTTGGTGAGAATATCAGAGTATTCGACTGGTTTCATATATACTTTACCGAAAACAACGGGATGGCATTCGGAATAGAATTGTTTGATAAGTTATTTCTTACATTATTCAGAATTATTGCCTCAGGTTTTCTTATTTGGTATTTGTTTAAAACATGCCGTAAGAATCAAACAAAAACAGGGTATTGCGTTAGCTTGTCACTAATTATTGCCGGAGCAATTGGTAATGTTATTGACTGCTTGTTTTACGGAATAATTTTCAATCACAGCTATGGCCAGGTTGCAACAATGTTTCCCGAAGCAGGTGGGTACGCTCAGTTCTTCTATGGTAAGGTTGTAGATATGTTTTATTTCCCGATAATAGATACTTACTGGCCAGAATGGATGCCCTTTGTCGGCGGAGATCACTTTGTGTTTTTCAGACCTGTATTTAACATAGCAGATGCAGCAATTACAACCGGTATATTACTTTTGTTGTTGTTTTATCGCAAAGATTTATCTGAAGCAATAGATTCTAAAAAAGAAGATAAAGCCGAAACCTCTAAGGAAAATTGATAGCAGCCATGCGGAAAATAGTCCTCATAATCTGTTTAATCCTCTCATTAAATATATTTCAGTCATGTCGCCCGGACGGTGTTTTGTCTAAGAGCGAAATGACTGATGTATTATTTGATGTGCATTTAGCAGAATCTGTAACCACTCCATCATACGAACCTATACCTGAAAAGGTAAGGAAGGGCTTGAAAGTTGAAGATTTCAGAGATCTGACTTATCTGGCTGTGCTTAAAAAACATAACATTTCTGAAGAAGACTTTTATAAATCAATAGCTTATTATAGTAGAAAGATAAGGGTTTTTACAAAGATCTATGATGATATAGATAAGAGGATGGAAGATTACATAAGCGATGTCAATAACTGGAAATTTCATGCAAGAGATATCAGAGAGATTCTTAAGAGCATAGGCTACGACTCGATAAAAAACAAGGAGATGTATTACAGTATTGCCTACATAAAGGATACTACTTCATCAAAAGGATATAGTTTGATTGCTGATTCTGCTCAGACCTTTAGCGAATGGAAAGCCAACAGATGGCTGAGAAAAGCTGCAATTAACAGCAAGACATTTTACGTAATTGATCCAAAAGATTATGTAGAGATTGTAATTGTCAGAGACTCTGCAGCAATAAAAGCAGATAGTATAAAGCAGGTAACTCAGGATGCAATTAATAATCAGGCACCTGCAGTAGTAAAAGACGCTAACGTCGTGGCTTTTTAAATGAAAGGGATAGCTGCCCAATATATATACAATGCTGATAAGACAATAAAGAAACAAGGTCTTATTCTCACCGACATTAACAATGTTTATATACGTACCGCTGATTTGAGTGAAGAGATTCATTCAACAGTTTTTCTTAATGGTATTATGATTCCCGTTTTTAATATTTGTTACAACGGAAAAATAATAACAGAAAGGTCTCTTATCTTCGCTTTTATTGCAGAAAAGCTAAAAACAGCAGAAAATCTTAAAATGAATATTATAGATATCCTTGACAATTTTGCCGATGTCCCTGCTTTATTATCAGGCAATAAATATGATTTCTGGTGTTTTGAGAATATAGATTTAACAACCTTTCAGCTATTGGAGGAGGCTAAATTGTCTTCAGTCAATACATCCTCCTTCTGAATTCATAACATACAATAGCTGTTGCAGTAGCAACATTAAGAGACTCTGACCCGGTTTTCCCCAATGGAAAATCAGGAATAAAGATTTTTCTGTTTACAAAAGGCTTAAGATTGTCTGAAATACCCTTGCCCTCGTTTCCCATAAGTATAATTCCATAACTGCCAAGTTCACAGTTATTTATTGTATCTCCTTCGAGAAAAGTTCCGTAAACAGGTGATTTGTTTTCAGAAAAGAAAGTTACCAAATCTGTGTAAATTACCTTAACTCTGCCTATAGCACCCATTGAAGCCTGTACAGATTTAGGATTGAATGCATCAGCGGTTTCTCTGGAACAAATAATTGTATCAATACCAAACCAGTCTGCAATACGAACTATTGTACCCAGATTTCCCGGGTCTTGTATACTGTCCAGGGCCAGTGTCAGCTTTTCTGACGGGTTAATTTGATCAATATGGTATTCAGGAATCTTAAAAACCGCAATTACTCCCTGTGGGTTTTTCTGTAAACTTATTTTATTAATTAATTCTATATCCTCAACAACAACCTCATTAGCCTTCGAGCATAGAGTTCTGTTATTTTCTATCCACTTTTCAGTTGCAACCAAAAGCCTGCATTCAAGTAATTCCAACAAATCTGTTGTTAATTTTGTCCCTTCGGCAATAAATAGACCTGTCTCTTGTCTGAATTTTTTAAGTTCGAGAGATCTGATGAGTTTTTGTGCAGACTTGCTTAACATATTATGAAAAATTTAAGCACAAAACTACCAAAAAAATGTACATTTGCACAAACGATGTAACATCAGTCTTAAAATTTATGTCAAGGAACATCCTGTTTGCATTTGTTTTGCTAATTATTTTCAGTTCATGCAATAGTTTGAAGTATGTTCCTGAAAGCAAACTTCTATTGAATAAAGTCATAATTAATACCGATAATAGTTATCCCTCAAAATCTGAAATACGCAGATATGTCAGACAGGAACCAAACGAAAGGTTTCTGGACATTGTCAATCTCAACCTGTTTTGGTACAATCTGTCAGGCAGAGATTCTACTAAATGGATAAATCGCACACTCAAAAACATTGGTGACCCTCCCGTAATATTTGATCCTGTCATGGCCGCCAGATCTTTGGTCGCAATGAAAAGCTATATGATTAGTAAAGGCTTTTACAATTCAACTGTCGATACGATTATACAGGTAAAAAAAGGGAAGGCAAATGTAATTTATGATATCAAAACCAATTTGCCATATACAATCAGAAAATATTTCTTTAATGCAGACAAAGATAGTATTGGCAAAATTATTAATACTGAGATAAGCAATTCTGATATTAAACCAGGCTCACTGCTTGATAGTGATAATCTTAACGAGGAGAGAACCAGACTGGTTAAAGTTTTACAGAGAAACGGCTATTACGCTATAAATAACGATTATTTCTCATTTAGCATCGACAGTATGCTAGGTGAAAACCTGGCAGACGTAGAGCTTATTTTAAAACCGTTCATATACAGAGGGCGTTCTGATATTGACGAAACCGCTGTAAATGAAACCTTTCATCCGGTTTTTAAAATGAATCGTGTTTATTTTATGCTAGATGTCCCAATGTCCAGTTTTGTAAGAAATACAAGTATTGAACCTGATAGAATAGGTACAGGAGGATCATTCGAGGTTTCCGATTATGACACTTTAAATATCGGCCAATATTATTTTATTTACAGAGATAAACCATTTATCGACCCTGAAGCACTAATTCAAAACTGTAAAATACTGCCCGATCAACTTTATGATGTAAATGCTGTACAAAGAACCTATACAAAACTGAATTCACTGGAAATAATGAAATATGTGAATATCAGATTTATAGAAAATGCAACAGATAGTACTAATATAAGGCAACTTGATGGATATGTGGTTTTGACTCCAAACCTAAAGCAAAGTTTTGCATTTGAAGTGGAAGGAACCAATACAGCCGGCGATCTTGGTGTTGCCGGAAATGCAGGATTTACACACCGAAATTTTCTGAATGGGGCAGAGGTCTTGCTGGTAAAACTTCACGGAGCTTACGAGGCACTTTCAACATCATTCAGGAGTGACTATATTGAATACGGAGGAGAGATGGGGTTGACTTTCCCTGATTTTAAAATGCCATTCTTTACATCGGCAGTTAAAAGCAAAATTGATGCAAAAACAGAGCTTAATATTTCATATCAGAATATGTCAAGGCCTGAATTTATCAGAAAAGTGGCCTCTGGTGCAATGAGATATAACTGGACTAAAAATACCTACAGACACACTCTCGATCTTTTAGATTTAAGTTACATCTATATGCCCTGGGTAGACTCGACATTTCAGGCAAACTACCTTACCAGCAATTCCTATTTAAGATATTCATACGAGAACCACTTTATTTTAAGATCAGCATACAGCTTCTCTTATTCCAGTGTGCCTCCCGGAACCACAAACAGAACTTACTTTACATGGCGTGGCAGCTTTGAGTCTGCAGGAAATTCTTTATATGGTCTTTACTCATTGCTGGGTGCCTCAAAAGATGAAGGCTCATACAAAATAGGAAAT
>CAZFUO010000003.1:0-48655 GCA_964522065.1 uncultured Bacteroidales bacterium
ACCTGGATACCCATAGCAAGTGCCATTTCTTTACCTTTAAACCATTTTACAATGATTTTAGTTACAGTAATACCTGTTACCTCTGCGCCCACGGCGTAAAGTGCAAATCCGATTGATGCCCACATTACAGGTGCAGAAATGCCAAACAATTCTTTGCCCATAAGACTCTCGGAAGAGATTGCCCAGTACTTTATAACGGCACCGGCAACCATTATTGCCGAAGAGGTTAATCCTGTAAAACGGACACCCATTTTATCAAGTATTAACCCCCCGAACAATAACATAAACAGAAATACATTGAACCATCCGTAAGCGCTGGTGAAAAAACCGTAATCACTACTATCCCAGTTCATTTCGGTTTCGAGCATGGTCTTAAGCGGAGCCATAACGTCGGTGAAAAAATAGGCCGCCATCATTGTGAATGCTACTATACCTAAGGCTGACCAGCGTGCAACTGCCGAGTTGCGGATTGATTCTCTTATTTCTGACATATAAAAAGTTTATTTATAATTAATAACCGCGAATAGCTTCAATTCCCGGAAGTATTCTTCCTTCGATAGCTTCAAGTAATGCACCGCCACCAGTTGAAACGTAACTAACTCCATCTGCAAGACCAAACTTGTTTACACAAGCAACTGAGTCACCACCTCCTACTAATGAGAAAGCTCCTGCTTTTGTAGCCTCAACTATTGCTTCACCAACTGATTTTGATCCGTGAGAGAAATTATCAAATTCAAATACACCTGTAGGGCCATTCCATAGAATAGTTTTTGAATTTTTGATTACCTCTGCAAAGTTCTTTTCTGTTTCAGGGCCTATATCCATACCCATCATATCGTCAGGTATTTCATTGACTTTTACAAATGCTGTTTTTGCATCATTACTAAATTGATCTGCAATTTTAGCATCAACTGCAAGTACCATATTCACTCCTTTTTCTTTAGCTTTTGCTAAAAGTGAGAGAGCAAGGTCCAGTTTGTCTTCTTCACAAATAGAAGTACCTATTTTGCCGCCAAGTGCTTTTGTAAAAGTATAAGTCATACCACCTGCAATAATCAGGTTGTCAACTTTACCTAAAAGATTTTCAATAATTTCAATTTTTGATGAAACCTTACTTCCACCCATAATGGCTGTAAAAGGACGTACAGTCTGACTCATTATTTTTTCAACAGCAATAACTTCTTTTTCCATAAGATATCCGAACATCTTATTGTTTTCGTCGAAGTATTTAGCTATTAAAGCTGTAGAAGCATGTGCTCTGTGAGCGGTTCCGAAAGCATCATTTACGTAGCAATCAGCATAAGAAGCCAATTTTGCTGTAAACGCTTTCTGGCTTTCTTTTACTGCCTTTTTGGCAGCAGCTTTATCTTCGTCGCTTGCATCTTCTGCAAGACCACGGGGCTTACCTTCTTCTTCAGCATAAAATCTGAGATTTTCAAGCAATAAAGCTTCGCCCGGTTTTAAATCAGCGACCAATGAGTCTGCATTCTGGCAATCTTCGGCAAACTTAACAGTTACTCCCAATAATTTTGAAACATGCTCAACAATTACTTTTAGTGAGTATTTAGTATCAGGATTTTTCTTTGGACGTCCCATGTGTGATCCAAGAATAATACTTCCTCCGTCAGCTAAAATCTTCTTCAAAGTAGGAAGAGCTGCACGAATACGATTGTCGTCTGTAATTTTGAATTGCTCATCAAGTGGCACATTAAAATCAACACGCACAAAAGCCTTTTTACCGGCAAAATTGAATTGATCGATAGTTTGCATAATATCTTATTTGGTTAAATGATGAAATTTTTCCTTAATGCCTGCAAAGATAGAAAAAATGTTCATTATTCTTTAGCCAAAGGCAGTGTAAAAGAGAAAGAAGTGCCTTTTCCGACCGAACTTTTTATCTTGTATTTTCCCCCGTTCATCAAAACAAAATCTTTGATGAGAATCAAGCCAAGTCCGGTTCCTTTTTCATTATTTGTACCTGAAGATGTAAAGTGAGTGTCAAGATGAAACAGCTTGTTTAATTCTTCTTCCGTCATACCTACTCCGTTGTCTGCAACTTCTACAGTCACCATACCATCCTTTTCAAAGGCGTCAACACTTACCTTACCACCTTTCGCGGTAAATTTCAATGAGTTACTTAATAAATTACGAATTATCGTCGAAACCATATGGGCATCTGCATTAACAGACAAAGAATGGTTCTTTATTGTATAGTAAAGAGTTATGTCTTTTGACTTTGCAGTTGCCTGCATAATATCAATTACATTTCTTATAATGTCTTCCAGTTGAAAATTTACAGGCTCAAATTTTATATTTCCTCTTTGAGTTCGTGACCATTCCAGTAAATTTTCCAGCAATTCGTAAAGATTTTTAGATGAAACATTTATATGGCTTATCATTTCTCTCTTGACATTGTCATCCCATTCATCAAAACCTTCATCAAGCATATTTGAAAAACCCAGGATTGCATTAAATGGATTTTTAATATCATGTGCAAGTATTGAAAAAAACTTATCTTTTGTAGCTATTGCCTTTTTTAGTTCTTTATTTTTTGCCTGCAATTCAGATGTTTTTTCGGCTACCTGCAATTCTAGTAATTTCTTCTGGTTATTAATCTGCTTAATGCGAAAATTAATTATTAAGAATGAAAGTAAAGCGATGAAAACAACCAATGATATTTTAAATATTGCAGTTTCCCACCAGGCAGGAAGTATTTTAACTTTTATTGAAGTTCCTTCTTCATTCCAAACTCCATCATTATTTGAAGCCTTTACTCTGAAAGTATATTCACCCGGATCAAGATTTGTATAACTTGCCTCTCTCCTGTTTCCGACATAAACCCAGTCATCATCAAAACCTTCCATTTTGTAAGCATACTTATTTTTCTCAGGGCTACTGTAATCGAGAGCTATAAATTCAAATGAAAACTGTATTTCCTTGTGAGTTAAAACAATTTCACTTGTTTGACTTATATCTTTTGTAAGAACGATTCTTTCATTTACAGGAATGTTTATATGAACCGGATTATTAAAAATCTTCATACCTGTAATATATACTTTAGGTATTGTTTTGTTGCGCTTTATGTCAATTTCTTTAGGGTAAAAAGAGTTAAAGCCATCTGTACCCCCGAAAAACATTTCTCCATCTCTGGTTTTTAGCGACCAGCCTTTAAAACTTGAATTTTGCAAACCATCCTGTTTTTCATAAACCGAAAAGCTTTCTGTATCAATATTAAACCTAACCAATCCTTTGTCGGTAGCAAGCCAAAGGTTGCCCTGATCATCTTTTTGTATTGACATTATAGAATTTCCCGGCAGCCCGGTTTGTGAATTATAATTTGTAAATGTACCAGTTTTGATATCATACTTATCTAAACCTGTTGTTGTATGCCCAAACCAGATATTACCTTTATCATCTTCGCATATACCATATACACTATTACTGCTAATACTGTTTATATCATCTGAATGATATATTCTGTCAAACCTTATAACCGGTGGTTTTTGTGAAAAATCAATCTTTTTCAGATCGACAACATTTGTACCGTTGTTGGTTGTTATATATAGCTTTTGATCTCTTGTTTCATAAATATTAATAATAGAATTATTGCTGATAGAGGTAATTGAGTCATCATCTCCTCTGTACCTGTAAAATTCACCTGTTTTTCTGTCAAACAGATTAAGTCCACCATATAAAGTACCTGCCCAGATATTATTTTTACTATCTTCAAAAACCGCCCAGATATGATCTTGCGATATAGAGAATTTATCTTCAGAATTACTTATATATTTTGTGAATTTTCCGTCTTTAAATTTACATAGTCCACCGTTAAATGTTCCCATCCATAAAACACCTTCATGGTCTTCAATCATTGAAACAATAACGTCACTACTAATACTGTTTTTTGATTTAGGGTTAAATCTGTAATTTTTAATAATTTTATTTTTCCGGTCTAGTTTGTTGAGACCTCCACCATCGGTTCCTATCCAGACATCCCCGTTTTTGCTCTCTGCAAAACTCAGAATATTATTACTTGTTAACCAGTCTGTCTTATTTGGAATACTATAATATCTGTTAAATTTAACTTTGTCGGGTGAGTACTTGTTTATTCCCATAATAGTTCCAACCCAAATGTTGTTATATCTGTCCTTAAGAAGATAAGTTATCTTGTTAGTACTTAATGAATGAGGATTCATCATATCAGATTGACTGAAAGTAAACGTTTCATTTTTTTTATTAAAAATACTTAGCCCTTCTGAGTCTCTGTCACCAATCCAGATATCACCCTGTTTATCTTCACACATAGCATAAAGTATATTTCCCTTTGGACCTTTATTACCATTGCCAGGTTTGTATAACTTAAATTCATCTTTTTTGCGGTTCCACCAAAGAAAACCAACATGTTCGATAGTTATAAATATATCATTATTGCTGTCTTTAAACAGCCCTTTGTTGTGATTTCCAAAATTTTCAGCCTCAGGATGATTAAATGCTCTATAACTAAATTTGCCTGTCTTGTAGTCAAAATAGAAAAGTTTGTTTCTGCTGTCAACTGTCCAAATTATACCTTTTTCGTCTTCAACGAAACCGCTGACAAAATCATCTACTCCATCAATAAAAAACTTTTTAGCTTTTATTATACCGCTTGACAATTGAGGATTTTTGAAAAGTTTAAATCGGAATACCCCTGAATAAGAGCTTACCCACATATAACCTTTACTGTCAATAAAACATCCTGTAATTGAACAATCTATATTTTCGTTTTCCAGATTAAATCTTATTCTTCTGAAGTTATCATTATTTCTGTCGTAAACACATAAGTTTACATTTGTGGTTACCCACATATTTCCATACATATCTTCAATAATACCGGTAATTGAAGTACCAGGCAAAGTTGTGCTGTCTTTAGGGTTGTTGTAGTAAGTTTTAAAGTTGATTCCGTCAAAACGGTTTAATCCATTCCCTGAAGCCATCCAGATAAAACCATCTTTATCCTGATATATAGAATTGATATAGCCATTGGAAAGGCCTTCATTGGTAGTATATATATCAAACTCCAAACTACCAGGAATAGCTTTGACTAAAATTGTGTTTATATAAAACAACAATATAAATATACATGAGGTCTTCCTGTATAAATATTTCATCAATATTTAAAAAATTAGCTTTATGACAGCTAAAGTTATAAAAAATGAGGATATTTGCACACAATTCTATGAAATTTCAATGAAAAAAATTCTTTTTTTGTTTTTGTTGGCATCAACATCGGTGAATGCAACAAGCTACTGGGTATCAAGTGATGGTAATGATACTAACTCAGGAATTTCTCTTAACACTCCATTCAAAACTTTAACCAAGGCTGAAAGTGTTGTTTTAGCTGGAGATATTATATTTGTAAGAGGCGGTAATTATCTGATAAATTCAACAATATATCTTACAAAAAGCGGAACTAAAGAAAAGCCTGTCAGGTTAGAAGGTTATCAAAATGAAAGGCCTCTGTTTAATTGCTCAGGTACTTCATTTGGCAAAAGAGGTTTTCAACTAAGCGGTAACTACTGGCACATAAAGGGTATAGATATTATGAAAGCCGGTGATAACGGTATGCTGGTTTCAGGTGCTTACAATACAATTGAATTTTGTTCTTTTTTTGACAATAAAGATTCAGGTCTTCAATTGTCTAATGGTGCAAACAATAATAAAATCATTAATTGCGACTCTTACTGGAATGCTGACCCTGAAGATTATGGAGATGCTGACGGTTTTGCCTGTAAAATGGATGTTGGAAGTAATAATTATTTCTATGGTTGCAGGGCATGGTTAAATGTCGATGACGGTTGGGATGGTTACTTAAGAGGAGCAAATGATATCAGCACTGTTTGCGAGAATTGCTGGACATGGAAAAATGGCTGGACTAAAAATGGTATTGATTATGGAGATAAAGCAAACGGAAACGGTTTTAAAATGGGTGGAAGCGACAATAAAGATCTAATGCACAATTTCACTCTTATAAATTGTCTGTCTTTCGACAATAAATCAAAAGGTTTTGATCAGAATAACGATAAAGGAAACATGTTAATCAAAAATTGTACAGGCTTTAGAAATAAAGGGCACAATTATTCTGTATATTTAAATCTTGCTGCCGGTAAAACATGTTCAATAATTAATTGTATTAGTTATAACGGAACCATTAATATTGGTTCATTTGTTAATCAGGGTACCAATAGCTGGCATAGCGGTTTTAGTGTTAATATGGATGATTTTATCTCATTAGACACTCTGGGGGTGAGCAGCAAAAGAAATAGTGATGGAAGTCTGCCTTTAATCGGATTTATGAGACTCAAAAAAACGAGTTACTTAATTGACAGAGGCACTAATATTGGTTTACCTTATGAAGGTAACGGACCAGATTTGGGTGCTTTTGAATATTCAGAAAATGTATCGGGCATTGAAAATGCAATTTCAGACCAAAAGTACTATTTTTCAAATAATGAGTTGAAAATTAGCGGAGAAGTTAAATTGAAGAATAATATAAAAATATTTGATACTACAGGGAGAGTTATAGTCTCAGAATCAAATATTTTAAATAATTCTATTGAATTGAGCAGGCTAAAAAAAGGTATTTATTTTTTTGAATTTGTTCAAAACAAAAAATACCTGAAGGGGAAAATAAACAGGTTTTGAAAATTATCTTTCTTCTGATGTCCCGTCTTTGTAGGTAGCAAAACGGCCTTTTAGTCTTGCATGAACATTATCGTGTCTTGGCCATGGCCAACCTCCAAACTGAGTTTGTTGATAGTCGTAAAAAGCCTGTTGAATTTCCTGCCTGGTATTCATTACAAAAGGTCCGTACTGAACTACAGGTTCATCAATAGGATTTCCCTGCAACAAAAGGAAATAATTGTCTTCGCCAAAACTTTTTATGGTCAGAGATGAGCCGGAATTAACAATGATGGCATTTCCTGACTTTACTGTAACCCCATCAACAGAAACCGAATTACCTTTATGGAAATAAAGAGTCCTTGTTGTATCAGTACTTGCAGCAGGTAAAACCCATTCTGCCCCTTCCTGAAGCGTGAATGTTATTATTGCCACATTATTGGCTTTATCAAAGGCCCAGGAATCGGGTGCTGGAGAAATTGACCGGACACCATACAACTCTCCACATATTATATTTGCCTTTATAAGTTTTCCGTTTTTATCAGTATGCTCATAAACCGGAATATCTTCACTCCAAAGCATCTTGAAAAATGGTTGAGCAAATTTCTTTTCAGATGGCAAATTTAGCCAAACCTGAAACAACTCAGTTTCATTTTCGATTTCAGTATTAAGGAGTGGAAACATTTCACTATGCTGTAACCCTGAGCCTGCTGTCATCCATTGTACGTCTCCCATACCATATCTACCTGCCTGACCATGAGAGTCACTATGATCTACAAAGCCATTTTGCACTATAGTAATTGTTTCAAAACCCCTGTGAGGATGTACAGGGAAACCTGGTACTTTATCACCATGATACATTCTCCAACCATCTTTTATAGTAAAGTCACTTCCAATATTTCTTCCTGAAAGTGAGGCATCTGGTGTCATATCAGGTTTTGCTTTTGGATAGTGGTCAAGATGATGAGCACAAAAGATAAAGGGATTTGTTACCGGCCACTGAAAATCGAGTGGCAATACAGACTTTATGTTTGATGAATTCATAACTGGCATAAGTATTTAATTTCCTGCAATACCTTTTTCACCTTATTGTTATCTGTTACAATTGCAGCCAAAACTTCAGGGTTTTCTGCCAACTGTCTGCAAATAACTATTCCTTTTTCCATAAACTGTTGCTTTTCAGACAGATTAAGTCTTGTTAGAACAGTAATTGGAAATATTTTCTCTCTGTCAACAATCTCTTTTAATCCTTTTCCCTGAGGATAATCCCAACTTAACAAACTAAGCCCTGTACATTCTCCGAAAGAAATTGCATCAGCTGTAAATCTGGTATTTGTAACTACACCACCATGAAATACAAAACCTTCAAACTCTGGCAAACTCTTTCTGTATTTGATTAAATCGTCAACCCTTGACCTTATATACATTGGTACCTGCACATTTGCATTTTTACCTGTATGCTGATAATATTTACATTCAATAAAATGTTGTTCTTTTTCCTTTGTAGCAATAACATCAACTTCATGTGTTACACAATGCCCCTGAAGTACTTTTCCAACTTCTACATCATATCCCATCAATTTAAAGACCTGACCAACAAAAAACTCAAAAGGATAGCCTGTTGGGCCCAATTCCATCATTGCGTTTTTCAACTTATATCGGGCAGCAATACCAAGTTGTTTTTTCCTCAAAAGTGCAAAAGCCTTATCATAAATCTTTTTACTGGGTATGCCATCGTAAAGCCATGACTCAACATCATCTGCAATAGAGTTAACTATTTCAACCTCAGCACCCGATCTCTTTAGAGAATTTATAAGTTTAGTCCTCGAAAAGGTTTCAAGCTCACCTGAAACTTTTTTAATCTGGTATTTTTTCATAGCTTTTCCAATTCATCTAACCACATTTGTACACTTGCATCACTGGGCATTCTCCAATCACCACGAGGCGACAAACTAACAGATCCGACTTTTGGACCGTCAGGCAGGCATGACCTCTTGAATTGCTGAGTAAAAAACCTTCTGAAAAAGACTTTAAGCCATTTTAAGATTACATCTTTAGAATATATTCCATCAAATGTTCTTACTGCCATCCACAATATTTTTTCAGGACTAAATCCAAATCTTAATACATAATAAATAAAATAATCATGCAACTCGTAAGGTCCGACTATATCTTCTGTCTTCTGTGATATTTTACCATCATTATCAGCAGGAAGCAACTCTGGGCTGACAGGCGTATCTATCACATCTTTAAGAACTTCCGAAACCGCTCCACTCAACTGATTTTCTGCAGCCCATTTAACCAAAAAACGAACCAGGGTTTTTGGCACTCCTGCATTAACACCATACATGGACATATGATCACCATTGTATGTTGCCCATCCTAAAGCCAACTCTGAAAGATCACCGGTTCCGATAACCAAAGCATTTTCTTTATTTGCAACATCCATTAAAATCTGAGTTCGCTCTCTTGCCTGAGAATTCTCATAAGTAATATCATGAATATCCTTATTCTGACCAATATCTTCAAAATGTTGTAATACAGATTTAGTTATTGAAATTTCTCTAAAGTCAGCCCCAAGTTCTTTAATCAGATTGACTGCATTATTGTAGGTTCTGTCTGTAGTTCCAAATCCGGGCATTGTAATACCAATAATATTTTCACGCGGCAAGCCAATCTTGTCAAATGTTTTTGCAGTAACAAGTAAAGCAAGCGTAGAATCAAGACCTCCGGAAACACCTACAACAGCATTTTTACAATTAGAATGCAGTAATCTCTGTGCAAGTCCCTGTATCTGAATTGAAAAAATTTCCTCGCAACGTTCATCTAGTTTTTGTCCCTTAGGCACAAAAGGGTGAGCTTCAAATATTCTTTCTATCTTTGATTCCTCAAGATTACTAAGTTCAAACTGCAAATATCTGTACACAGGACTTTCAGGTAAATTACCTGTTGTAAATCCTGTATGTTTAAGCCTGTCTATATTTAATCGCTGCACATCTACATCGGCGGTAATTAATTGATTTTCCATTGAAAAGCGTGAACCACTTTTCAAAACATTCCCATTCTCTACTATTTGTGAATTACCTGCAAAAACCACGTCGGTTGTTGACTCTCCGAAACCGCAAGAAGCATACACATATGCTGCTATACATCTCATTGACTGCTGATTGATCAATTGATTTCTGTAAGAATTTTTAGAAACAATTTCATTGCTTGCAGAAAGATTAAACAGCAAATTTGCTCCGTTCAGGGAATGATAGCTACTTGGAGGTACAGGCATCCAAAGATCTTCGCATATTTCAACTCCAACACAGACCTGGTCATTTTTAATTAATATATCTGTTCCGAAAGGAACATTCTGACCACAAAGCGTAATTTCTCTAACATTTACATCATCAGAAGAACTGAACCATCTTTTTTCATAAAACTCTCCGTAGTTAGGTATCCATTTCTTGGGAATAACAGCAAGTATTCTGCCATTTTGAAAAACAACAGCAGTATTCATTAATCTGTTACTTACCCTTACCGGCATACCTACAATACAGAGTAATGATACATTGGCAGAATATTTGAGTATATTATATAATTCAGTTTCTGCACTGTCTATAAGAAATTTCTGGTGAAACAAATCTCCGCAAGTGTATCCCGTAATACACATTTCCGGAAAACTCAAAATCTGAACAGATTTTGAAGCCGCCTGCTCAATCAATGAAATAATTTGCTGAGAATTATGTTTACAATCTGCAACTTTTATAACAGGAACAGCTGCACCTACCCTTACAAATCCATGATCCATTTGCTGAAATTTTTTATCGGACTAAATTACAACAAATAAATTAATACTGTACTCTATCTGTTTTTTTTACCCATTCATCAAATAATTCAACAGAATATGGCAATACCATCCTTTCAATTTTAATACTTCTGTCTTCAATATTTTTTGAGAATTCATCATAAATAAACTTATCACTAAAACCTATTTTTTCAGCATCAACCCTGTCTGAACAATAGTATATCTTTTTAATATTTGCCCAGTAAATTGCCGAAAGACACATTGGACATGGTTCACATGTTGCGTAAATAACCGCATTGTCAAGATGAAAACTACTGACTTTGGTGCAAGCTTCTCTTATTGCTACAATTTCGGCATGAGCTGATGGGTCGTTAGTTGAAGCAACCATATTACAACCTTTACCTATAATCTCATCGTTTTGTACTACAACTGCCCCGAATGGGCCTCCCAAATTGTCTCTTACTCCATTAAAAGCTTGTTCAAATGCTATTTGCATGTATTTTGCGTGATTCATTCTATCTTCTTTTTTCTTGTAAAAATAGATAAATAATAGAGGATTTTTGTAAAAAGATATAATTTAATTGTATAAATATTCAAGTACATGATGTAAATTAGGCTAATTTTTTAAATCTGAAAAACATGAAAAACATAGAGAGCAAAGAAGTAATTGAGTGGGCAAAAGACTTCCTTGAAAGATCAGACAAAGAGATTACCAAGGCAGAGTTGAAAGAACAAAAGAAGTATGCTATACTTATTCAAAATCCGAAAGACAAGATACTTCTTTCAAAATTACTAGACGAGTCGTCGCAGATACACAATCAGAAAAAACTGGCAAGAAGAATTAAGCATCTTATTGATTCTTATGGAGTTCCCGAGTTTTTTGATTCTGCTGATACATTCTTAATGAAACTTTACTCTATGTTCGGTTACTGGTTTGATTATATCGCGGTTCCGATATTTAAAAAGAGATTACGGTCTGATACTTCAAAAGTTATTATTAATGAGAAACCGTCCCTGCTGGTAAAGCATCTGTCTGAAAGAGCAAAAGATAATATAGGTCAGAATGTTAATCTTTTGGGTGAAGTTGTTTTAGGTGATGGAGAGGCTGATAAAAGGTATTATCACTATCTTGAAGCGTTGAAAGACCCGGGAATTAATTATATTTCAATAAAGATATCTGGTATTTATGCTCAGATTAATCCTTTTAATTACGAACAAAACAAGAAGGACTTATGTGAAAGACTGGCAAATATTTACAGGCATTCTGTGGATTATCCATTTGTTGATGCAAGCGGTAATGGTCATTCAAAATTTGTAAACCTTGATATGGAGGAGTATAAAGATACCGAATTAACTCTGGATGTTTTTAAAACGGTACTTAGTCTTCCTGAGTTTAAAAACTATACAGCGGGTATTGTTATTCAGGCTTATTTACCTGATGCATGGCAATTTCAATCGGAATTACTGGAGTTTGCACATAAAAGAGTTTCTGATGGTGGTGCTCATTTAAAAATGAGACTTGTAAAAGGTGCCAATCTACAGATGGAATCTATAGTGTCTTCACTGAAAGGCTGGGAAAACCCGGTTCTAAGATCGAAAGTTGAGGTTGATGCTAATTATTTACATATTCTTGACAGGGCTTTACTTCCCGAAAATGCCAGTGTACTTCATGTTGGTGTTGCATCTCATAACTTTTTCAGTATTGGTTATGCATATTTACTCTCAAAGCAAAACAATGTTGAGTATGCTGTTACTTTCGAAATGCTTGAGGGTATGGCAAATCATCTTCCAAGGGTAATGAGAAGTCTTGAAAAACAAATTATACTTTATACCCCTGTTGTAAAAGATGAGCATTTTCTTAATGCTATTTCTTATCTGGTAAGAAGGCTTGACGAGAATACAGGAGTTGATAACTTCCTTAGTTATTCTTTCAATTTAAAGTATGACAGTAAACAATGGGCTTTCCTTCAAGACCAGTTTATTAAGGCATTTAACATTAAAGACAGCCTTGAATTAAAACCTTTCAGAACTCAAGACCGTAATTTGAAATATGAAAACAAACATAAAGACCAGGATGAATTTCATAATGAACCCGATACAAATTTCGATCTGAAGCCAAACAGACTCTGGGCCGATAAAATAAGAAACAAGTGGACTAATATGCATGATAAAGACCTGTCAGCGTATATACTTAATAAAGAGCAAATTGAACAGATACTTACTGATGCAGAAAATGATAAGTCAGGTTGGAGAAAAACAAACATTTCAGAAAGGGCATTAATTCTTAATAAAGTGGCCGACACTCTTGCTGACAGAAGAGGAGATCTTATTGGTTGTATGTCGAAAGTAACACGAAAAACTTTTGGTGAAGGTGACGTTGAGGTTTCTGAGGCAATAGACTTTTGCAGGTACTACCCTTTTACAATGAAAAAGTTTCACGATTTGGGTACAATTAATATTGGGCCTAAGGGTATTGTTTTAGTGGTTTCTCCATGGAATTTCCCGTTAGCTATACCGGTTGGTGGAGTTGCTGCTGCTCTTTCAGGGGGTAATACTGTAATTTTGAAACCGGCAACTGTTGCTCTTGGAGTCGCAACGGAATTTGCTCAGTGTTTTTGGGATGCCGGGGTACCAAAAGATGCTTTACAGGTTGTATGCACAGATAACAGAGCAACCTTAAAATATCTCACAGGAAGCCATTTGATAAAACACACTATAATGACGGGGGGTACTGATACGGCTTTCAGCTTACTTGAGAACAATCCTAAATGTCCCCTTTCTGCCGAAACTGGTGGTAAAAATGCAATTATTGTGACCAGTTGTGGTGACAGAGATCATGCTATTCAAAATATTGTAACTTCCGCATTTAGTAATGCCGGTCAGAAATGTTCAGCATGTTCTTTATTGCTTTTAGAAAAAGATGTTTATATTGACAATGAGTTTAAAACGAAATTGATTGATGCTGTTACCAGTATGAGGACAGGAAGTCCCTGGATTGGCAGCAGCGTAGTCGGGCCAATGATTACTAATAAGAATGAGAAACTCTTACATGCAATAAATAATCTTGAGGATGGTGAAAGCTGGTTGGTAAAACCAGTATTTTTGGATGAAGAAAGATTTATTTTAAGACCTTGTGTTAAGTGGGGTGTTAAACCAGGCAGTTTCACTTTTGAAAACGAATTGTTCGGACCTCTGCTTGCTGTTGTAGAAATTGATAATCTCCAACACGGTATAGATTTGATAAATGCATCAGAATACGGACTTACATCCGGTTTGCAAAGTCTTGATGAAAGCGAACAACTTCTCTGGAAAAACAGTATTGAAGCAGGTAACTTATATATTAACAGAGGTATTACAGGTGCTATTGTAAACAGACAACCTTTTGGCGGGATGAAAAGATCGGCATTTGGTGGTGGTATAAAGGCTGGTGGCAGAAATTATGTAAGTTGTTTTGTTAACATAACTGACAACTCCGAAACCGCACTTGAAAAAGCTCGTAAAAACTATATCAAGGTGTATTCTGATGAATTTACTGTAGAGAAAGATATTCACAATCTTATGGGTGAATCTAATACTTTCAGGTATTTACCTCTTGATAAAGTCACACTAAGAGTAATGCCTCAAGATAATATTGTCGATATTAAAATGATAATATCTGCTGCTGAAATATGCAAAACTCCGTTAGAAATTAGTATTGATAAAGAAAACAAATTAATTGATGCATTAAAGAGCTCAGATTTTGTAAAAACAGAAACAGAGCAGGAATTTATTTCCGGTATTGGTAACCAGAATAGAATACGAACCTGCTCTGCACAAATTTCTGATGATATTTATAAAAGAGCCGCCGAAAAAGGTATTCACATTGTAAATACTAAACCGCTTATGGAAGGCAGAATTGAACTGCTTAACTACCTGAAAGAGCAAAGTATTTCATTTGAATATCACAGATACGGCAGTATAACTGAGATACCTGCAATTTGATCTTATTTAATCTGAATAAATAAATCCTTGTCTGCGCTGCACAAATCACAATTATCTGGTGCTTTTTGTGAGTCGTATGTGTCTCCGCAGACGGGGCAAATTGAATAAGAACTCGTAATTCCTGATTGCTTACCTGCTTTCAGACTATTAAGCGCAATGGTAAAAAGCTCAATATGATCTTTTTCAGTTTCGAGAGCATAAGTCAATGATTCTACAACAGTTGTCTTGAGCTTCTTGGTTTTAGCATCTTCAATAAACATTGGATACAGGTTTTCAACTTCGTCGGTTTCACCTTTAATAGCTTCTTCAAGATTTTCAAGAGTTGTCATTACTTCAAACTCAGGTGTAAATTCGTCCATTTCAACTTTAAAAGTTTTTAGAACCGAAGCATGATTTGATGCATGAATTGCTTCAGCCTTAGAGGCTGCTTCAAATAGTCTGGCAATAGTGTCAAGTCCTTCAATATAGGCCTGTTTACTATAGGCTTCATACTTCTTGCTTGCTGTTGTTTCTGTTTTGATACCTAGTTTAATGTTCTCAATTGTTTGTTTGGTTTGATTGGCACAACCCAAAAAAGCAGAGATAATTACCAACGATAAAAAAATGCTGAAATTCTTCATGGCTAATAAGTATTAAATGTTGATATAATATATATTTAAATAATTACTTCTCTAAAAAACTATTTAATACAGAGATATATTCAAGTGGCTTTTCTAATATATGAGAATGAGAAGCACCTTTAAAAACATACATTTCAGCATTCCTGAAGCACGATTTATAAAAATTCGTGGTTTCTGGTCTGGCTTCATCAAACTCTCCACAAGATAATAACACCGGGCAATCGATTTCGTTCAATTTATTACAAAGATCTACATGCTTTAATGTACCATTCATAGTAAATTCGCTTGGTCCCCACATGTGATAATAAACATCCATGCCCATACCTGCCATTGCATCATTTAATTGTTCAGGCCAGGGGTTAATCGTACACAGATAATGAGAGTAAAAAACATTCATTGCTTCCAGATAGTCAGGATGATTATAGTCAGATTTTTCTTCGCATCTTAAAATCATATCTCTGACCTTTTTATCCAGTTGGCTAACTAGTATTTTCTGATCGTCCACCCATTTTGGTGTACTTAGGTATGGCCCTGACAGAATTAGTTTTTTTACACCAACAGGTTTATGTCTTAGCATGTATTCAGCAATAAGCATTGTACCCCATGATTGACCAAGAAGAAATACCGTATCGAGATTTAGTTGTTTTCTTAACTCAGCCAACTCATCAGTAAATCTTTGAGTATTCCATAATCTCAAATCTTCAGGCCTTTCAGAATTTCCACAACCTAACTGATCGTAAAAAATCACCGGCCTTTGATTTGATAATTCAACTAAAGGTAATAAATAATTATGTGGTGCTCCAGGACCTCCATGAACAGTTAATAGTGGTATTCCAGGGCTATCTGCTCCATAAATACAGTACCAGATCTTGCCTCCTTCTACATTAATATACCCTTCTACCTTTTCCATTTTACTGTTATTAAACTACTGGTTTAAACGGTATTGTAAAATAAAATGTGCTACCTACGTTTAGTTTAGACTCAACCCAAATATCTCCACCCATTTTATTTAAATAAGCTTTAACTATAGATAAACCCAAACCAGATCCTTCATAAGGCCTGGTAATTTGAGGATCGGCCTGAACAAACCTTTCAAAAATCAAATTAATCTTATCTTCAGGAATACCCATTCCTGTGTCACTGACATAGAATTCCAGAAAATCGTTTTTTAATGCTACTCCAAATTCGATATATCCTTTAGTTGTAAATTTAACAGCATTGTTTAGGAGATTAGTAAGTATTCCTTCTAACTTTATCTTGTCAGTGTAAATGATATTAACATTAAACAGAAAGCCATCATTCCTTATTAACGGAAGGTTTTTAATCTTTGCCATCTTGCTAAAAACACCATAATGATAATCGAGTACATCTTTCAGGTTAACTTCAGATTCATGTATTTCCATTTGACCTGCTTCAATTTTTGAAATCTCAATAATATCATTAATTGTATCTAGTAGCCTCTGACCGCTTTTATTCATAATATCCATAAAATTCTGTTTTTCCTCTTCTCCCAGACCAGGCTCAGCCAGTAGATTTAGAAAACCAAGAATACCATTCATTGGAGTTCTTATTTCATGACTTATATTCGCTAAAAATGCTGTTTTCAATCTGTCATTTTCTTCTGCTTTATTTTTTGCCACAACCAATTCCTGTATCATACGAGACCTTTGTATTACAATCTCAATTTCGTGAGCAACCATTTCAAGCAATCTCAGACTTGAGTTGTCGTAAGCATGCTTATTGTCGAAACTCATAATTACAAGTACACCAAATACATTATGATCATCAATCAATGGAACACCCAACCAGGATTTTGCATGATTATTTTTTAAAACCAAATTATTTAATTCAACAAAAGTCTCATAATCTTCTGAATTTAACATAAGTGGTTTTTTGGTTTTTACAACAAAACCAGGTAAGGTTTTATTTATATCCCATTCTTCATATTCCTGATATTCATTCACATAAACTATCCTGTAAAGAGATTGGGACAGACTGTCATATCTTGCAACGTAATAATTGTTTACATCCATTACTTTTGCAAGTTTTTCCATAACATACTCTAAAAGTGCACTGAAATCTTTTGTCGTCATAGAGGTTCTGGCAATTTCATATAAAATATTCTGAAACTCTTCGTCTCTTTTACGCTGTGTTACATCTCTGGCTATACTCAGAATTGCCTTTTGATCAAGATAGTTTATCAAACTTGAATAGACCTCAACAGGTATTAATCTTCCATTTTTAGATTTATGAATGGTTTCCAATATTTGAAGTTCGTCATCAGGCATAGTTTTTGCCAGTTGAAGTATCATTTCTTTTGTTAATGATGTATCTATTCCATATAATCCAATTTCTAACAACTCTTCTTTAGTATAGCCAAGTGAATTGACTGCATTTCGGTTTACGTCTATCAGATTTCCGTTAAAATCTATAATCCATGCAGATTCGTTCATTCCGTCAATTAGTTCTCTATAGCTCTTTTCACTTCTTTTAATTTTAATTTCTGCATTTTTCATATCATCAATATCCTGAAAAGATCCCATTACTTTGATGATATTACCATGTTCATCTCTGATTGGCTTACCAATATCTCTAACCCAAACAAGCTTTCCACTTGCTGTTTGTATTTGTATTTCAAGATCGTAAGGAATACCTTCTTTCACACATAAATCGAAAGCTTTTTCTACAACCGGTCTGAATTCAGGTGTGTAAAAGCTTATAGCAGCTTGAATGTCAGGATAAAAATCGTCAGGTACTTCGTGTATAGCTTTTACGACTTCAGACCATACCACTTTATTTGTTTTTAAGTCAACATCCCAACCTCCGAATCTGGCGCTTTCACCTGCTAATCTTAAAATCGAATAGTTGGATATCATCTTCTGTTCTAATTCTTTCTTTTCACTTATTTCTTCTATGATAACAGCAAAGCTCATTTCATCAAACCTGTATGCTAAAATGCTGAAATACCGATTTTGATTTTCATTAAAAAATTCAAATCTTAAAGGAAGGCCTGTAGAAACTACATATGAAAATTTTTCATGCCAGTTATCTGTTTCAAAAACTTCTTGTGTTGTCTTTCCTATTACTTCAGAACTTTTCAAACCAGTTAATCGCTCAAAGCCAGGATTTACCTCCCTAAAAATGAATGATATAGTATTATCAATGTTAAAAACCATTTCATGTACAGCAAGACCAAATTGCATTTGATTAATTAAGCTCCTGTATTTTAGCTCATTTCTTAAGATTATTTCTTCTTTGCTCTTACTTTCTGTTATTCCCCATATAATATCTGCAAGACTACTTATCAATTCAACATCGTAAGGCGAATAATCGCTTGATTTATTTGCGAAGCCATATAATGCAACCAAAACATCATTTCTGAAAAGTGGAACAAATATGACCCTTTTCAGTTCGGCTCCCTCAGGAAAAAGATTATTACATTTACCACACAGGCTATTACAAATGAATGGATTACGTTTTTCAACACATTGACTCCACACCCATGAATCTGTAATCAATGATGGATTATAATCTTTAGACCAGTTACATACACTTATTTTCAAGTCAGAATTGACATCTATGTACAATATACCAAACTCACTGCTTGTGATAGAACAAACTTCATTAATAATAAGATTTAATGATTCTGATAATGTATTGTCTGTTGAGTGTCCAAGTATTTTAATTTTTAAATCTGTCAGTTTACTTCTCATCCTGTCTTCAGTATGATCACTTATAACCACCAGAGTTCCTTTCAACTTATTATTCTGACCAAACAAAGGAGATGCTGTATAGAGTACAGGTATTTCATTATAATTTTTATCAATCAAAATTGAATCTTGTTCTGACTTATAACTCAGGTTAGACTTTATTACCTCATCGACCAGGTTGTCTATCTGACTTTTTGTGGTTTCACTAATTATATTTACAATATCATTATAATTTTTGCCTATAACCTCCTTTTCAGTCCATCCTGTCATGTTTTCTGCTGAAATATTCATTTTCACAATTTTACCCTTATTGTCGGTAATAATAACTCCGTCAGCAATATTGTGAAGTGTGGCTCCCAGTTCCTGATTTGAAAAATGAAGTTCCAGACTTTTTGAGAAAAGCTCTTTATAAATTCTTCTTTGTCTGTTTCTGTAAACCCATGCCATTGCAGCAGCTACCAAGAGAATTGCAGTTATGGCAATTAGAAAAACCAGTACAGACATTCTGCTTAAATCTGAATAGATTTCAAAGAATGCTTCTTCAGAAGCGATATACCAGTTTGTACCCGGCACTTTACTAATATGAGATAAGACTTTCTCGCCTTCATAATTCTTGCCTTCATAAACTCCTTCAAATCCGGTTACAGCTTTTAAAGCAGTATTATATTTATTTGAATTGTTAATTTCGATTTCAAATGAGTGCGACTTATTGTGTTTTAGTGGGCTCAGAGATTTAACTATATTACCATTTTTTTGAAAGATATAACTTTCTGCTGTCTGACTAGGCAAAGGCCAGCTGCTTAAAACAGGATAGACGTATGAAAACGGATCTATACAAAATATCATTACTGCAACTACATTGTTATTGTCTATGATAGGTGCAAGTATATCAAATTGAAGATTTTTGTGATAATTACAATAGTAAAAATCTCTTATCAGTATTGATTTATCCTTAAAGACTTTTTCAATAAATTTTATATCCTGATTGTTTTGATATGGATTGTCAAATACGAAAAGCTTGCTGTATAACACTTTTCCTTTTTTGTCTAACATATAAATATCACGATATCTGTCATTTGTCATAATATGACCCAGTGACTGATTAAGTTTTACTGTATCAGTGTAATTGCCTTTTGCAATGTTAATTGCATAATCAAGGTTAGGGTTTAAAGATGTGAAAAAGTAAGCTTCAGACAGTCTTTCTTTTCTCCATTGCACCAGTTGTGCAACTTTCATTTCTGATATTGCCTTGAGATCCTGATGAGTTTCTGTTTTAATTATTTCTTTTTGACTATTGTAGTAAAAGAAAGCAATCAATAATACTACAAACGAAGCAATTACAGAGAGCAGAATAATTTGCTTCTTAAAGTGTTTTTCGGTATTAATCTCCATGCTATCCATTTTGAATTTATAAAATGTAACAAGAGAAATTCATAAAGGTTTTTAACCTGTTTGTAAATTTAAGAAAATCTTTTTAACTCTGTTATGAAATATAAAAAAAAAGCTGCCCAAATTATTGAACAGCTTAGTTTTAATTTTACATTTTTTCTTTAGTCCATATGAAAGACTTCTTCCAAAGGTATTGAAACCGGTGAGTTATCTGCATTCACATCCATAATATCAGACATGTAATCCCACCACTTTTGTTGTATCTCGTTAAATCCTAAATCTTGTGAACCTACATTTCCTTCAACTTTTTGAAAGGCAAATAAATAATTTGTTTCTTCATCAAGAAAAATTGAATAGTCACTAATTCCACACTTTTTAATAAGTTCAACTATTTCCGGCCAAACTTCATCGTGTCTTTTTTTGTACTCGGCTTTCATGCCGGGTTTCATTCTCATTTTAAATGCTAGTCTTTGCATGATAATTAATTTAAAGATTTAATAGTTATTTTGGATGTTTTAAGTCCTTTACCGCTTACTTCCAGAGTAATATCTCCGGGGTTTTCAACAGATTGAACCAAAACAACAAGCTTACCTGAAAAAAGTTTCATTTTAGGTAGATGAAATTGTTCAACTGATGTTGCATCTCCACTACAAGCAGCTCTGTATGTACCTGCTCCTACTACCTTAAATGAAAGTTCATTTGTTGCATCAGCACATGGATTTCCGTTTTTATCTAAAACACTTACAGTTATAAATGATAAATCTTTTCCGTCTGCATGTATCTCGCTTCTGTCTGCTTCCAACTTAAGTTTTGATGGTTTTCCTGATGTTACAATTGTCTTTTCGGCAACAGGCTTTCCATTATCATAAGCAACAACTTTTAAACTACCGGGTTGATATTTAACGTTATTCCACATTAACCTGTATCTCTCAGTACCCTTATCGCCTTTTTTAATTCTTCCCTGACTTACTCCGTTTAAAAATAATTCTGCCTCTTTATAATTTGTATATACAAACACAGGTGTTATTTCACCTTCTCTGCCTTTCCAGTTCCAGTGAGGCAAAATGTGAAGTGTATTTTCTTTTGTATTCCAGCGACTGCGATATAAATAATATCTATCCTTTGGTAATCCTCCTAAATCACATATACCAAAATATGAAGATCTTGATGGCCAGAAATCGTCATAAGGAGTTGGTTCTCCAAGGTAATCAAAGCCTGTCCATACAAACTCACCTATTACCCAGTCTTTGTCATCTTGCCACATCCAGTCATCATCTGGTATGTTTGACCAGTTACATGCTTCCAAATCGTAAGATGAGCATTGAAGATCGGGGTATCTGACATCTTTGCCAGGTTTTACCGGAAATTTATAAATACCTCTTGAGCTAATTGTAGAAGCGGTTTCGCTACCTAAAATAAATCCCTGGGGTAATAAATCGTATGCCAGCTGATATTTTGGTAATCTGTAATTCAGACCTGGGACGTCAAGAGTGGAGGCAAACTGATTTTGTATTGCATTATCTACTCTGTCCATTCCTGCAGTTACAGGCCTGGTATTGTCTTCACGCTTTATTATCTCTCTCAGAAAATAAGCAACTTTGCTTCCATTTTTATAACTCTGTTCAGGCACCTCGTTACCTATACTCCACATTACAATACTTGGATGATTTCTGTCTCTTCTTACAAAGTTTACAAGATCTTTTTCAGCCCATTCGTCAAAGAATTTATTATAACCGTTTTTACATTTAGGTTGTTTCCACTCATCGAAAGCTTCATCAATGACCATAAAGCCCATTTCATCACAAAGATCGAGTAATTCTGTTGCTGGCATATTGTGAGCTGTCCTGATTGCATCACATCCCATATCTTTAAGGATGTTTAACTGTCTTCTGATTGCTGATACATTTACTGCTGCACCAATCGGACCTAAATCATGGTGTAAACACACTCCTTTGAATTTTCTGGTAATTCCATTTAGCTGAAATCCATTTTTTGGTGTGAAACTAATAGTTCTGATACCAAACTTTGTTAAATAGGTATCTATTGTTTTATTATCTTTTTTAAGCTCAGAATAAGCGTAGTATTGTACAGGAGTTTCCGGTGACCATAATGAAGGATTATTTATAACAAAATCCTGGTAAAAAAAACCTCCCGAATAATTTTCAGATGTTGTAACTCCTACAATTCTGTTTTGTGCATCTTTTATTGTTGTAAATAATTTTAAACCTTCAACATGATTATCTATTTGAGTCTGAATATTTACTCTTGCTGCTTTACTGCTTACAAATGGTGTTGTAACATAAGTTCCCCAAGTGCTTATACTTGTCTTTTCACTAAGTATTAAATGTACATTTCTGTACAATCCGGCTCCGGGATACCACCTGGATGATTCTTCCAGATTTTCTAATCTTACGGCTAGTATATTCTTGCCATTTTTATTAAGAAACTTGGTTATATCAAAATAAAATGAGTTGTAACCATAGCCCCAGTTTCCAACTCTTTTTTCGTTGACAAATACTTCTGCCCTGCTCATAGCTCCATCAAACATTATAATGACTTTTTTGTCTTCACTATATTCAGGTACTTCAAAGTAATTTCTGTACCATCCAACTCCTACATAAGGTAATGCACCTGTACGACCTGTTTTTTCTGTAGGTATCGTCTCGCCATTCTGTACTATAGCTACTACTTGTTTATCAATATCTTTATCAAAAGGGCCATAAATTGCCCAGTCATGGGGTACTGTTACTGTTTGCCATGATTTATCGTTAAAATTTAATTTCATGGCTTCAGGATAATCACCCTTAGAAAACTTCCAGCCTTTCTCAAGAGTAATAACATTTTTACCGCTGATACTTAAAGTAGAAGCAATCAGAGTAAAGAGAAAAAAATATTTCAGTGCTCTCATATTCAACAAACTTTAAAATTAATAAAGAGGATGCCGCATAAAGCGACACCCTCAGAAAAACACTCTTTTTAACTCCGTATTATTCTGTAGCAGAAACCGTGAAAGAGTAAGTATACTGTCCTGGTCTGTAGGTATATTCACGCATTGGTTGTGCACCCCATGAGTTTAATCCTCCTACTCCTCTCTGGAACATATCAACACTTAAAAATACTCTGTATTGAGGAACAACATCAACCGGATGCTGTTGTTTTTTTGAGAAACCTGGATCAAGATCTTCAGAGTCATAATTTAAAGCTGTACAATTAACTGGTTGATCTCCTGTGATCTTTATTCCAAAACCACTTTTATCTGTAAGACTCATCCATCTTACATCTGTTTTATTTCCTGTTTCCTGTGGACGTATATAAGGATGGAATTGTTCGGCAACTGTACTTTTATAAAGTCCGATTAAAGTTGAAGTTTTTCTATCTGCATAACTTTCACCCGGACCTCTTCCATACCAGTTAACATTTGAATATGAATATGGCAGATGGAATAATAAACCAAATCTTGGCATTTCAGGTAAGTCTTTTCTCTGTGTATCGAATGTGGATTTCACATTTAGCCTTCCATCTTTCAACATTGTGTATTCAACTTTAAGAGTACTTGATACATCTCTTAAATTGTAAATAACTGTAACGGTAGCACAGCCGTCTTTTTCTGAGACAGTTGTTGACTCAATTCTAGCACCCGGATTTCTCCAGATATTCAGCGATTTATGCATTCCTGCACCAAAATCATTGTCTGTGGGAGCACGCCAGAAATTAGGTTCAGGATTACCATTGAAGATTTCCCTGTCTTTATAAGTGTATCTTAATCCACCTCTGTTACCACCAAAAACTGCTTTGTAATCTCCGGCTGAAAGAATGATACCTCTTTGATTATCAACCTTTACACTTCCTTCTGTTTTGTTTTCTTCTTTTACAAAGTAACCATCCTGATTTATAGCAAATTGTTCCATTGCTAATAAATAACCTGCCGGAAGTAGTTGACTTGCATTTTTTGTATAACCATACACGTTTATCAAATACTCGGTTCCGGGTTTAGATTCAAGTGCTGGTAAAGTCAACTTAATGTCCTTGTATGATTGTGGAGCAAGTGCGGTTTCGAAAGTACCGTCTGCAATTTTTTCTCCGTTTTTAGTAAGTTCCCAAGCAAAAGTATATAAGCCCTTAAGGTCAGCAAAGAAGTTATCGTTAAACAATGTTATAACACCACTCTTAGGATCCTTGCAGGTAAAAAGTACATTTTGATACACTTTTTTGGTTTCATAGGCATGTGGATGAGGATTTCTTAATGGATCGACCAGACCATTACAACAGAAGTTTTCATCGTGGTAATACATAGCCTTTGTTACACCAAAATCACCTCCATAAGCCCAGAAATGTTTTCCTTCAGCGGTTTTTGCAGATAGTCCCTGATCAACCCAATCCCAGATAAATCCTCCCTGGAAATTTCTGCTGCTACGAATAACATCCCAATACAACTGGAAATTACCACCACTGTTACCCATTGCATGAGCATATTCACACATAATATATGGACGGCCTAATTCTTTTGAAGCTTTTTCTTTCATTCTGTCCATTCCCGGATACATTGGACAAATAACATCTGTCCATTCGTTTTCGCCGGCTCTTTCAAACTGAACAGGACGGCTTGGATCGTATTTCTTAGCCCATTTATACATTTCCTTGTTTGTTTCGCCAAAACGATATTCATTACCCATAGACCAGAAAATAACGCATGCGTGGTTTTTGTCTCTTTCAACCAGGCGATACATTCTGTCAAGATGTGCATCTTTCCAGTCTGGATGACTTGCAGCTAAAATCGGGCCGTTGTCAAGATCGTGAGCTTCAATATTTGCTTCATCCACAATGTAAAATCCAAATTCATCACAAAGTTGGTAAAACAAAGTAGGTTGAGGATAATGACTTGTTCTGATAGCATTAATATTTAACTGCTTCATTACAGTTAAATCTTTAATTATCAAATCACGATCAACAACATGACCTTTATAAGGATCGTGTTCATGAATATTTGTTCCCTTAAACAATACAGGCTTACCATTTACCAATACCTGTCCGTCTTTTAATTCAATTTTTCTGAAACCGATTTTATTAGAAGTGTACTCAATAACTTTACCACTTTCATCTATTAATGTTAGAACCAGATTGTAAAGGTTTGGAGTTTCTGCTGTCCATTTCAAAACTGATTTAATTGAAGAAGCCTTAAATTTTGTTTCAACTGAGCCACCAGCATCAGCTTTAACAACATTACTTGATTTATATATCGATTTACCGTTTTTGTCAAAAATCTCGGCTAATATAGTTTGATTTACAGATTTGTCAGAAAAATTTTTAACTTTTACGTCAAGACTAAAAAGTCCGTTTTTATAATTACTATCTAAATCAGGATGAGCAAAAAAGTCCTGAATTCTGGTTTTGGCTGTACTATATAAATATAAACCACGATCAAAACCACTTAATCTCCAAAAATCCTGATCTTCCAGATACGATCCATCTGTCCAGCGATATGCTTCGATTGCAATTGTATTTTTTCCTGAGCGAAGATATTTGGTAATATCAAATTCTACCGGGCACTTCATTACCTGACTATACCCAACTTTCTGACCGTTAACCCAAACATACATTCCGGCAGCAGCGGCTTCAAAATGAATAAACACCTGCCTTCCGTCCCATGATGAAGGAATTTCTATAGTTTTTTTGTAGCTGCCAACAGGATTGTCTTCATGATTTATAAAAGGTGGATTTTTAGGATGAGGATATACCACGTTTGTATATATTGGATAACCATATCCATTAACTTCCCAATTTCCTGGTATTGTAAAGTCATTCCATTTACTAACATCATAGTTTTCTTTATAAAAATCAACAGGTCTGTCAGCAGGCTTAGGTACCCACTTAAACTTCCATGTTCCGTTAAGTGACATGTAATAAGGAGATGCTGAGTAGTCATTAGCGATGGCATCTTTTAAGTCATCGAAAGGTAATGACGTTGCTCTTGTGTATTCATTGTTTACACCAAAAATTTTTGGATTTTCCCAGTCAGGAGTCTGAGCAAGGGCAAGTCCCGAAAACAGGACAAACAAGCAGATAAGTGTTTGTTTCATTGTATTAAATTTATAATTATAAGCTTAAGATACAAAGGAAAGAAAAATTCCTTTCAGGATGGTATAAAAATCAATCAAAAAAGTATATAAAAAACTTACTTCTTATATGTCCAATTTACTTTTTTGTATATATTATTCTGTATTTCAACTATTTGATCAATTTCCGAAACCTCAAATTGCGACAGCTTGTCAATTTTGTAATATGACAAAAAATCATTAGTCAGTTCATTAAAAAAAACACGGCTTTCAGCAGGTATTAAACCTTTATTTTCCATGAACTCTTTAATATTTATAACCTTACTTGGCACAGAAGATATTGCACCTTGGTTTGATTTATAAGAATGCATATCCATTTTTGTAAAAACGAATGTTCCTTTGTTAACTTCAGTCAAACAATCTGGCGACATTGCTGCAAGAGAATGTCTCAGATTATCCAGATTGCAGTCATAAAGTAAAGTACCATGATGCATGGCTCTTTTATTACTTATATGAGAAGCGGTTCCGGAAACTTTTTTATCATCAAGCCACAGATCTTTCCTGCTTCCGGTAACTACAGGTATACCCTTTGCATTTAATATATCTACAATTGGTTTTAAAAAATCAGAACCCAATGGAAACTTTCCAGCTGAACGATCTTTAAAAAAACAGTAATTCAAATTCCCATGATCGTGGTAAACAGCGCCACCACCTGAAATTCGACGTAAAATGTCAATATGATTTTGTTTGCAGAAGTTATAGTTTGCCTCAGAATTTATTGCCTGATTGCTTCCAATAACTACACAAGGATTATTCACATATAAAAAAACCGCTTCTCCCCTGCATGTGGAAAAAATATAATCTTCCACAGCAAGGTTGAAACATGGTTCATTTGATATGCTAAAATAAATATTCAACTTACTTCACATTAAAAGCAACTCTTAACTCTTCTATTTCTTCGTCTCCAATTGGACAAAGCGGACCTACTGCAGAAGCCATAACCAATGAATTGGCACTAAACTCAGCAACTTCAAGATAATCGAAAGTATTAATAAGCTTGTCTCCGGTTACAAAAACACAATCATTTTCAACTAAAACAGCCCTGTTTGAATTGAACATAGTTGCAACCTTATCAACGTCAGTATAAAGCATTCCAAATGGAATACTTGGAACATCCTTAAGGAAAATCCAGCTTTCCGGAATTGTTCTAACGTCAAATTTCTTACCACTTACAGCATGTGCCATCAAGTTTGGAGGCTGGGTGGTAATAATTGAATTAATATGTGGATTGTTTTTGTAAATAGCGTGGTGAAGGGCTACAGAACGACTTGGAGTTTTTCCTGCTTCAGCCTGACCGTTACGTATTTGAACTATATCTTCGCTTGTAATGTCCCATCTTGCAACATCTCTTGGAGTAATTAAAAAATCATTGTCTCTCCATCTGACAGAAACTGTACCGTATGTAGAAATCATCAAACCCTGATCACAAGCTCTTCTGATTATTCTTACCATATCAGTTCTTATAGCTCTTTCATCTGAGGGATAATTAACATCCATAAAGTGAGATATGTTATGAGGTATTCTATCCTGATATTCACTTATCTGACTATCTGTTAAAGTATTAACCTTACCAAGCATTCCTGCATTAACAATTGTTCTGCAACAAAATTCCAGAGTTTCAAATCTCTGGTAAGCATCCATCATATCACTTCCACCAAGTACAACTCCATGGTTTTCCATTATGACTGCTTTAAATTTTGGATTTAAAAACTCTTTTGCAATTTTAGAACCAAGATCGTCACTACCAGGCAAACCATAGGAAGCATAACCTATTTCACCACAAATATATTTAGCCTGAGGTACAATATTTGTATTTGGTATTTGTCTGGCTATACTAAAGGCAACCAATCCGGGAGGGTGAGCATGAATAATGGCAGTTATTTCTCTTCTTGAATCGTAAATTGCCTTATGGAAAGGAAATTCTGAAGAAGGCTTGTGCTGACCAATTTTTGTTCCGTCTTTCTTAATACATACAATGTCTTTTGCAGTTAAAGAACCCTTATCAATAGCAGAAGGCGTAATCCATATATCACCATTCTCGTCACGAATAGAAATATTTCCACCTGATGTTGTTGTCATACCTCCTCTGTAAATCCTTCCAATTATGACATTTATCTGCTCACTTGGATGCATAAACCTGATGTCTAGCTGTTTCATGTTAACCTGAATATTAAAAATTAATACATATTTACAAATTTAATGAATTTTCTTCTTTTTTCTCACCCCTTCATCAATAATTACTTTTTCAGGAGGTGTTAACAAAACGGCCGGATCTGATAAATACTTGTTTAATAGTCTCATCGAAGAAGCATAATAAAACCCGTCACAAATTCTTTCATCAAGAACAAATTTTAGCTGAATACTTTTTCTGACTTTAATAGCACCCTCTTTATCAAAATAATGATTTCGCGACTTTTTCCCCATTGCAACAAACATACTGCAAGTACCAAACTCGTATAAATGATGATAAATAGATTCTACACCTATAGAGCCAATATTAGTAAGAAAAATACTGCAATGCCAGGGACTGGCCTGATTAATAAATTTAGGCATAATGCCTATTTTATCCATATGCAATAAAAGAAAAACAACTGTTCTGAGAAGAAAATCAGGAAGCAGACCTAAAATACGTGAAATAGTATCTGATGAATTTCGCTGACCAACTTGTTGATTACTATTTTGCTGTTCAACAACCTTTCTTACAATATCATGTAAAGTATCTTCAGGTTTGAAATATGGCTTTATTAAAGTCTCTTCACCATCATCAGATAATGACCGTTTAACAGCAATGGAAAAATTCAAATGATTTCGGGCAAAAATCTTATTCCAAATAACAAATCTGTTAAGATGCGGCCTTTGAGAAATAAGCCTGACCAAAGCAGCCATAACAACATGCATTATAGACAAGTTTGGTATTTCCTCCCTGTGTTTTTTAATAAACTCCTCAATTTGATCAATATTCAGGCTTTCCTCAAAGAAATTTTGCGCATCCATTCTTGTACGCAAAAAATAAGGTATTACCGAAAAGACAGCATCAACGTTTTTTACTCTCCATCCGTCATATCTGTCACCGATACGCCTTTTAAAATAGCCAAGATTATTATCTTTCAACATAATAAACCTATATATTTGTGTGTTCACGATACTAATTCACACAAATATATAAGTATTTGTCAAATATCCTTCAATCTGAATGGATTATACTTAACATCATTATCAAAGACATCTACACCTTCAATTTGCTTCACCTTTTTAATAACAATGTTTGTGACAGGCAAAATCAAAATCTCATAGCCGGTTTTCATCGCCAGTTGAGTAAATATCAATACAATAAGATCATTGTTAGGTATTACGCCATAAAAAGCAAGTACAAAGAATACCAAAGAATCAGCACCTTCGCCTACAATAGTAGATGCTACAGCTCTTAAGGAAAACTGTCTGCCTTTCTGTAGCACCTTCATTTTGCTCATTACAAAGGCATTTAAAAATGACCCGCATAAAAATGCTGCAAAACTTGATAAAACCAGCCTTAATGTATTTCCCAACACCATCTGAAACTCAGCCTGATGCCCAAAGTTATCTGAACCAGGAGCCCAAATACTTAAGTGAAATATTAAAACTGCCAGAAAATTCATAGCAAAACCGCACCATATTATAAGCCTGGCCTTTTTATAGCCCCAGACTTCTGCAATGATATCATTAACTATGTAAGAAACAGGGAAAATCAGCAAACCGGCAGTAGCCTCTATTGGCCCGATTTTAATAAGCTTTTGCTCTACTATGTTTGCTACGATAAGGCATACTGTAAAAAGCAGCCCACTGACCATATAGGCCACAGATACTTGTTTTTTCATTACTCTTGTTTTTTACGTGGTGTCCAAGCACACGTTTTCGGATTTTACGAAAAGCCCTGCAAAAGTAATAATACTGATTTACAATCACAAAAAAGCTTCAAAGAATTTTTTTCAAAAAAATATCAATTTTAACCCATTATTATTTTTTTATTAATTTATTTCTTGTTTACTTTGCATCGTTAACGAAACGTTTTATTAATACATTATTAACTCTGGCCGGAGCGGGATTAAAGGCGATACCCCGAAAAAGTAGCCTGCAAAATTTTAAAAAATAAAAAAACCATGAAAACAAACAAAATGATTGAAAATTGGAATTCAACAGAAATGACAAGCATTATCGGTAAAGCATCAATCGACAAAGGCATGATGACTGAAGTACAGGGTGGAGCTGCTTTCGGACATGTACAAACCATAAGTGGCGAATGTAATTCATCAGGAAAATCTTGCTGGACAATAGTGAAAAATGCTGTAAATACTCTATTCAGCATATTTGAATAAAAAATTCTGATATGGAGAACCATAAAATTGTTGACAGAAAAATGCTGGCATCAATAACCGGAGGTTGTACACCGGTAAAAGATGAATTTCCTGTTCCTTTTTTAGAACAAGAAAGAGTCAGCATACAGGAGATGATAAGACGACTTAAAATTATCCATTGATTTTTCAATTAAAATATCGTGCAGGCAGTTTGTCTGCACGATATAAACAACATGATAATGAATAACATAAAAATAAAAAACACAATTCTCAACCTGTTTAAACCTGAAATTGAATATGCAAATTACAGGTTGAGGGAGTTAAAACTTCTTGATAATGATCTTTTTATAAAAAAAGATGATATATGTGAGATCTTAAACAAAAATCTTGAAGAAAAATTGCTTGCAATATCTGAAAACACATTAGTCACACATTATCTTATCGCTCAAAAAGATCTAAAATCAGAGAAAACACCTGAAAAATTGGGTGAATTTTGTGATATGCTGCTTGATAACGAAGTCAGACTGTATTTTACTGAATCTTTTCCATTGTTATTTGATTTGATTGATAATGAAATTAATCAATGGATATTGTGTTGTTCTGAAGTAATCAGCAAACTTATAGCAGACATTGAAGAAATTACACAAACATTATACCATGGCATTAATCTGGGAAAAATCATTGATATCGATTTATCTGCAGGTGACAGGCATAATAATGGTAAAAGTGTAACACTTATCAAATTTGAGTGCAATTCAACTTTGGTTTACATTCCTGAAAAAAGAGAGTTACATCATCATTTTAAACACATTTGCGAATGGATTGACAGTAAAAACAATTTTGGATTTTATTCTCCTGAATATATTTTGAAAGATAATTACACATGGCTGGAATATATTGAATATATACCCTGTTTAACTACCGATCAGGTAAAGATGTTTTATAAAAGATCAGGAGTAATACTAGCTCTGCTATATATGATGGATGCAACAGATTTTCATGCTGAAAATATTATTGCATTTGGTGAATACCCTGTATTGATTGATTTGGAAACATTCTTCCACCCTTTTATGCCTTATGAATCAGAATGCAATACAGGAATAAACAATTCTGTTTTGAAGACTGGATTATTACCAAATATTTATTCGGCATCTGCAGATATTGATTACAGCGGTTTCAGCAATGTAAATGAGTTTAAAGAAGCAAACAACACATTAAAATATGAATTGGATGCTAATGGTGAAATAAAATTCACAAGAAAAAAAGGCTTTCTTGATTCTGCTAAAAATATCCCTTTTACTGAAAGAAAGCAATACCCTTTAAATTGCAGATTTAAAGAGGACCTTATTGAAGGTTTTGAAAAAACATATGAAACAATTTTAAATAACAAGAATTATTTTATAAGTCTTGTCGGTAAGCTAAAAGACGAAAAAATAAGAGTTCTGTTCAGACATACCTCTACATACAGTTATTTATTAAAAGAGTCTTGCCACCCAGATATACTTAGAAATCATATAAATATGGATGATTTTTTAAAGAATCTAGAAGTAATTCTAAACGATTATCCTGAGTGCAGATTGATTACAGAAATAGAAAAACAAGATCTAATTTTAAGGAACATACCATATTTATACACATTTGCAGACAGTAAAGATCTTTGGCATAATAAGGCCATACTGATTAAAGACTTTTTTAAAAAGAGCGGCTTCTATACAGCTTTAGAAAAAATAAAAATGTCAAATAAGGAAGATCTTGAAAGACAAACCTGGATAATCAATTCATGTCTTAATCTTAAAGAAAATCATAACCAAAGTGTAAACAAAGCACTTTACCCTTTACACTCACTTACTGAAAATACAGAAATACTTAGTAAAGAACGGATACTTGAATTTGCTGAAAAAACTGCCCAAAAACTTATAAAGGAGTTTAATATTACAAGTAAAAGATCATATTGGCTGGTAATCAGACCAATAAATTCTGATTCAGGAAAATCGGCAATTATGCCATCATCGTATGATTTATACAGCGGAATGCCTGGCGAAATAATTTGCTTTTTATCATTGGCAAAAATCACAGGTAATATTGAATACCATTCAATTGCAATAAATTCTGCAGAATATCTGTACAACTTTATTGTCAGGTCTTCAAATCAGATAAAGGAAACTGGCATATTCGGAGGCTGGGGTAGTATCTTTTTTCTATTCACTTTACTTGGAAAAATTACTAGAAATGAAGTCTGGTACAGTCGTGCATATGAAATCAGCAAAAAGATCGACTATCAAAGTCTTTTTTATTCAGAAAAAAATCATGGCATAACAACCGGCGCATCAGGTTTAATACTTTCCTTTATTGAGATGTACAAACATACAGGAATGAAATACTGGTTAGACCACGCTGAAAAGTTATCTGGTTTGTTACTTAGAAGTGCCTATCAATCAAAAGATCAAATAAAATGGAAAGGATTCAGCAAGCATCCTCTTTTAGGACTTGCACATGGATCATCAGGATATGCATTATGTTTTTCTAGGTTGTTTCAGTATACAAAAAATGAAAAATATAAAGACATTGCTCTTAAAATCGTAAATTATGAAAACCATTTATATGATGAAAAAAACAAGAACTGGCCTGACCTTAGGGACTTTGTAATTGAACAAAATAATGGTAATCAGTTTTTTTCAACAGCATGGTCACATGGTGCACCCGGAATTGGTTTGTCAAGAATTGAATTGCTAAAATCCGGAATATCTGACAAAAGAATAAACAAAGACATTAAAATTGCAATTGAAACATGCTTGAAAAATGGATTTAAGGGAAATCACAATCTTTGTTATGGTAGTTTTGGAAATCTGGAATTGCTTATAAATTCAAGCATTTATTTTAAAGACAAAGACTTAAAAAACAAATACCAGACTATTGGATCAGAATTGATAAGACAGTGTACAGAATACGGCATTACACTAAATGACAACAATTTAACGACCCCGGGACTAATGAATGGGTTAACCGGAATAATCTATCAATGCCTTAGAATGTACGATCCGGAAAATACTCCTTCAATATTAAGTGTATCTGCATAATATGGAATTCAGAAAAAGAATAAAACCTGTAATTCAATATGATTCAATGGATTGCGGCCCAGCATGCTTATCGATGATAGCAAGATATTATGGAAAAATAATATCTCTTCATTCATTAAGAGAGAAGTCCTTAATTAACAGACAAGGAGTAAGTCTTTTAGGATTGAGTGATGCAGCTGAATCCATTGGATTCAGAACAACAGCAGTCAGAATCGGTTTTGATGACTTAAAAAAGATACAACTTCCCTGTATTATTCATTGGGATCAGAATCATTTTGTAGTACTAGATAAAATTAAGAGTAAAAAAGGACTCGATTACATTTATGTCTGTGACCCTGCTTCGGGTCTGGTTATTTATACAAAACAAGAATTCGAACAAGGTTGGATAAGCAGCGTTAACGACAATATAAATACCGGCATTGCATTGATATTGCAGCCAACTATCGATCTTTTTAACTATGAAGAAGAAAAAAAAGAAAGAAAGGATTTTGGATTTATAATTTCATATCTGAAATCATATAGAGTTCTGATAAAACAATTGTTTTACGGCCTTTTGGCAGGAAGTTTGATACAAACAATTCTACCATTTCTTACTCAATCAATAGTAGATCAGGGTATAAGCAACAATGATTTATCATTTATCACTCTAATTCTGATAGCGCAATTATTTTTAATTATAAGCTCGAGTTGCGCTGTTTTTTTAAGGGGATGGATTATACTACACCTCGGAACAAGAATCAATGTGTCTTTGATTTCTGACTTTCTATCAAAGCTAATGAAATTACCTATGGGTTATTTTGACAGTAAACAAACAGGAGACCTGCTACAAAGAATTAATGACCATGAAAGAATTGAAGATTTTCTTACAAACTCAGGATTAAATACGGCATTCTCTATGCTTAATATAATATTCTTTGGCATTATACTACTGATATACAACAAAATAATTTTCGCTATTTTTATTATAGGCAGTCTTCTTTACATATTTTGGATAAAGATTTTCATGAAACAACGTAAAGATCTGGATTTTAAATTTTTCTCAAAACAATCAAAAAACCAGGGAAAACTTGTTGAGCTAATTACCGGAATGCAGGAAGTTAAACTTCATGGTTGTGAAACCAGTAAAAGATGGGAATGGGAAAATATCCAGGCTTCCATTTTTAAAATAAGAATTAAAGGATTAGCAATCAGGCAATATCAGGATTCAGGTGCTGTACTTATAAATCAATCAAAAAACATTTTAATCACTGCCCTGTCTGCAGGTGCGGTTTTAAAGGGTGAAATGACACTAGGAATGATGTTATCAGTACAATTTATTATAGGTCAATTAAATGCTCCTGTTGAACAACTGGTTAGTTTCTTCAGAAGCCTTCAGGACGCAAAACTAAGTTTGAACAGACTTTCAGAAATTCATAATCAAAAGGGTGAAGATGAAAAAGAAGACTTAATTATTGTAAATGACATTGGGCGGGAAATTAAAGTTGAAAACCTTAATTTCTCCTATGATGGTTATAATCAGATTCTAGACAATATAAATCTTGAAATTCCAAAAGGTAAGATTACTGCAATTGTAGGAATGAGCGGTAGCGGGAAAACAACAATAATAAAACTTCTGCTCGGGTATTACAATAATTATAAAGGTAGAATAATAATTAACAATGAAAACTTCAATCGGTTTAACATGAAATCATGGAGATCAATATGTGGAACGGTAATGCAGGAAGGAATGCTTTTCTCTGATACAATTGCATCAAATATAGCACCGGGTGAGGAGGTCATTGACAGAAAAAAATTACAAGAGGCAGCCAGAATAGCAAATATTCATGAATTTATATTATCACTGCCTTTAGCATATAATACTAAAATTGGCCAGGAAGGTATAAGTATAAGCCAGGGACAGAAACAAAGAATTTTAATTGCCAGAGCAGTATATAAAAATCCTGATATAATTTTTCTGGATGAAGCAACAAATGCACTTGATTCCAACAACGAAAAGGAAATAATGGAGCGACTTGACACTTTTTTTTGTGGAAGAACAGTTATTGTAGTTGCTCACAGATTGAGTACTGTCAGAAAAGCAGATCAGATTATAGTTATAGATAAGGGAAGAATTATTGAAACAGGTAAACACGATGAACTTGTTTTAAAACAAGGAGCTTATTATACACTTGTAAAAAATCAACTTGAATTATAATGGAAGAAAACAAAATAGAATTAAGATCACCAAAAATAGATGAAATAATATCAACACCTCCGGGTTTTCTGTTAAAATCCGGAAGTAGCTTGATACTATTAACAATAACTATAATATTAATATTCAGCACGATAATTAAAATACCTGAATATATTTATGCGGACGCAATTATTGAAATAACAGGAAACAATTCACATGCAAATCTGGTTGCTAATCTAAGAACCGGTGAAGAATTTATAGTAAAAAAAGATCAGATTGTATTGGTCAGTATTAAAGGGCTTTCAGAATTTAAATATGGTAATATAGTTTGCAAAATAAATGATATCAATATGACAATTGCAACTTGTCATTTAAGATTACCTGTTAAAACAAACTATAATATATTAATCCCCATAGAAGACAATCTGAGGGTAAAAGTCAAAATACTTGTTGATAAACAAACTATCTTCTCAAAAATTATGGCTCCTTTAAAGTTTTTTTTCAAAAATTCTCATTCGTATATATAACAATATAGTACATTTACACCCCGAAATGCCATAGCCTGACAAATCTAAAAAAATGAAGAATAAAACTGTAATTGTCATTGGTGCAGGCGTTGCCGGGTTGGCAACAGCTGTATCTCTTGCCCACTCGGGTTTTAAAGTAAAAGTTTTTGAAAAAAATCCTGAACCTGGAGGCAGATGTGGCAGAATATTGAGAGATGGCCATAGATTTGACCTGGGTGCAACTATCTTTCTTATGCCAAGTATTTATAAAGATGTTTTTGAGTATCTTGGCATATCATTAGATAAAGAATTACCTTCAAAACCACTGCCTGTTATTTACAGATTATTTTTTTCTGACTCAAAACAAATAGACTTTACAACTGACAAAAATCACCTTAGAGAACAATTAGAATCAATTGAGAAAGGAAGTTATGATAAATCATTGAATTATATCAGTAATGGATATTATAACTTCAAAACCGCATACAAAGACTTACTTGGCAAGAACTTTTATAGTCTTTTTGATTTTATAAATCTGAAAAATATAAAATTACTTATAAATCTGAAGACTTATAAAAAACATAAAAGCTATGCTGCTAAATTCTTCAAAAATTCGAATCTCAAAACAGCCTTTACTTTCCAGAATATTTATGTAGGTCAAAATCCAATGACAGCTCCTGCACTTTTTGCTATGTTACCTGCTGCAGAACTTACTGAGGGCTCTCTTTTTCCTGAGGGAGGAATGAATGCAATAGTAGAACTTCTTAAAAAGAAAGCAGACGAACTGGGAGTCGACTTTGTCTTTAATTGTGGTGTAGAAAAAATATTAACAGAAGATAATAAGGTTTCAGGCGTGAAGTTAGAAAACGGAGAAATAAAATTATCTGACATTATTGTTGCTAACGCAGATCTTCCTTATGTATATAAAGAGCTATTACCCAAAAGTTTAAAGACCAGACTACTTGATTTTAAAAAGTATTCATGTTCAGCTATTGTCTATCATTGGGGTCTGGACAAGCAATATAATCAGCTGGGACATCATAGTGTTTTTATTTCATCACAATACAAAAAGGGGCTTAAAGCTATTTTTAAGAATAACAGTATGAGCGACGAGCCTAGCTTTTATGTACATTCTCCTGCAAAAACAGATAAAACAGCTGCTCCAGACGGTCATGAAAGTATATCTGTAATTATCCCTGTAGGTCATATTACTAATAAGAATGAAGACGAGTGGATAAAGCTAAGGCAAACAGGAAGGAAAGCTGTAATTGAAAGATTAAAAAAAGAGGGTCTTAACGATATAGAAGAACATATCAAATTTGAAATATGCTATTTACCTCAAACCTGGAAATCGTTATTTAATGTGAGTAAAGGTTCTGTTTTTGGAAGTATTAATCACAGTATAATGCAAATGGGATATTTCAGACCCCATAACAGACATTCAGATTATAAAAATCTTTATTTTGCAGGAGGCAGTACTCATCCGGGAAATGGTGTACCTTTAGTTTTATTATCTGCAAAACTTACAAGTCAAAGAATTGTAAAAGACAATAAACAGTAGTCATGCAGGCACTTACAAATACATTTATAGAGTCTTTCAACACAATAGATTTTGAAAAGATAATTGACCACCCTAATATTCTGATTGCAGCAAGATTCTGGGATGAAGAAAGATATCAGGCTGCATTAACCTGCTATAAACTTATGCGTGCAATTGATGATCTGGTTGATAATTATAAAACAGATCATATATTCATATCTGAAGATGAAAAAAGTAAATTAATGAACCAGGTTGAAGACTGGTTAGAAAATATTGGAACAGAAAATACAAATATCCCTCTTGTAGATGAAGTAAGCATCACATTCAGAAAGTTCTCGATTCCAAAATGGACTATGGAGTCTTTTGCAAGATCTATGATCTATGATATTAAACACGATGGATTTGCTACCCTGGATACTTTTCTTGAATATGCAGAAGGAGCGTCAGTAGCACCCGCCGCTGTTTTTGTACATTTAGCAGGATTAAGAAAAGAAGGTGAGTCTTACGCCCTACCCCTTTTTAATGTAAGGGAAGCAGCCAGATCTTGTGCGGTTTTTAGTTATCTGGTACATATAATAAGAGATTTCAAAAAAGACCAGAATAACAATCTAATGTATTTTTCTGAAGATCTTATGAAAAAACATGGCCTCACCAGAACTATGCTTAAAGAAATGGCAAAAGGTAATCCTATAATAAAAGAATTCAGAAACATGATTAAGGACTATTATGAGGTTGCCGATTTATACAGAATAAAAACATATGATATAATTCAAAAAATTAAGCCACTGATACATCCCAGATATCAGTTGAGTCTTGACATAATTTTTAATTTATATTTAATGGTTTTCGATAGAATTGATTATAGTAACGGGAATTTTTCAACTGAAGAATTAAATCCAACGTCAGAAGAAATCAAAAAACGTGTTTATCAAACAATTATCGATTTCAAATTGCTTTATTAGGCTTTGTAGCTTGTTAAAAAGACTTAATTGATTAAAAAAGATCGTATAATCACTTAAACAAATACGGTTTTAAATAGTCAAAAGGTGGCAAATGATATAAATATTACAATTTTATGTTAAGAAATCCAAAATCAAAGTAAAAATGATGTTCTACTTTAATAACTTGCGAATTATTTCTATATCCTGATGAATACTCCTCTATTGAAGACTAATTTTTTTGTTCTTTTAGTGCTATTATTGGCATTTTATTCTTGCAGTAAAAAGCAGGAAAAAGAAATTCTCATACATAATTTCGGTAATTCTGTATTTGAAGATATTGTAGAGCTTGATGGTATGGTAAATTCAGTAAGATCTGTAACAATTAACGCACCTGACAGAATTAATGCAGAAATAATCTTTTTGGTCGAAGATGGAAAACAAGTAAAAGAGGGAGATATTGTTTGTGTATTAGAAAGCCGCGAATTAATAAATGATTACGAAGAACTTTTAAGAGATCTTGAAAACACAAAAGCTAATCTGGAAAAAAGTAAGGCTGATTTGAATATGAAATATGCAATGCTTCAGGCTCAGGTTAAAAGTATTGAGGCGCAAACACAAATAGCCAATCTTGATTCTGCTCAATTAAAGTTTTCTTCTCCAAATCAACGAAAAATTACTGAACTAAATCTTAGAAGAGCTGCAATAGAGAAATCTAAGCTTGAAAAAAAATTAAAAGCTGTTGAGAGCATAAACAAATCTCAGTTAAAAGGTCTGGAAGTTAGAATTAGCCGTTGGGAGAACAGAATACAAAGTGCTCAGGAAATGATTGAACAATTAACAATAAAAGCACCCCAGGCAGGTTTAGCAATGAGAGGAGAATCATGGTATACAGGATTAAAATTACAGGAAGGCGACCAGGTAGAAAGTGATATGCCATTAATTACGATACCCGATCTTAATGAAATGAAAGTAATTATTCAGGCATCAGAAGCCAGTTATAAGAGAATAAATGAGAATGATCCTGTCGAGATAACATTTGATGCTATGCCAGGAAATAAAGCATGGGGAAAAATTACAAGAAAATCACCTATTGGTCAACCTGTTGCCAGAGGATCTAAAGTAAAAACATTTGAGGTAGAGGCATCTGTTGACAGTTCACTTACAATTCCAACCCCCGGATTGTCTGCCAGATGCAATGTTATTGTAAAACGCATTAAAAATGCAGTAGTTATACCACAATTAGCTATTTTCGACGAAGACTCTTCAAAAGTTGTATATGTAAAAAGTAAATCAGGATACGAGAAAAGAAAGGTTACAACTGGAGCCTCTTCTCCTTCCAGAACAGTTATTACTTCAGGACTAAATGGCAAAGAACAAATATCCCTGATAAAACCAGAGGCTAACAAGGTAATTCAAAAGAAAAAATAAAAGACAACATATGAAAAATTTTAAAACAATAGTTTTGATTGCAATTGCAGGACTACTTATGTTTTCATGTTCAAAAAAGGAAGCTCAGGAAGTACCTGTAGGTAAAGTAAAAAAAGGCACCCTTTATCTTGATATTTTTGAAACAGGTGAAGTGCAGGCAATACGTTCTACTAACCTTATTACACCTAATATTTCATGGAGATATGGAACCTTGAAAATTACCCAGATTGTAAAAGATGGAACCATTGTAGAAGAAGGTGATACTGTTATTGTATTTGACCCTTCAGAAGTAAGAAAAGCTATTGTTGATGCTGAGGCCAGAATGGAAATTAGTAATGCAGAACTGGAAAGACTAAAAGCGCAGCAAGAGTCTGATCTCGAAGATATGAAATCAGATTATGAAGTCACAAAAATATCTCAGGAAATATCAAAGATCCAGTTTGAGTCTGCCAACTATGAAGCAGATATAAAAAAGAAAGAGATTCAGCTTAATCTGGAAAAAGCAAATATTGCTCTGAAAAGGTCTAAAGAACAAATAGACAATATGGTTAAGATTCAGGCTGAAGAAATGAAACAAAAAAGGTTATCTATTGAACAGGACAGAACAAGACTCAGAGAATCATATGAAACTCTTGACAAGCTGAATATGGTTTCGACATCTCCCGGTATTGCCATAATAAGTCGTAACTGGAATAGTGGAAATAAGTTTCAGGTTGGTGACCAATGTTGGTCAGGTTATCCTATAATTCAGTTACCGGACATGAGTACACTCAAGGCGACTATACAAATAAACGAAGTAGATATCACCAAAATCAGAAAAGGTCAGAGAGTAGAAATTAAACCAGATGCTTTTTCTGACAGTATCTATGCAGGTGAGGTAATGTCTATTGCTAATCTGGCAACAAACAAAGATGGTAATTCAAAAATTAAAGTATTTCCGGTAGAAATACTTATAAAGGAAACCAGCGGAAAACTTTTACCAGGCTTAACTGTAAGTTGCAGAATTCTGATTAATAAAATTGATAATGTACTTTACTTACCTGTTGATGCTATTAGAAAGGATGTAGCAGGTGATTTTGTCTATGTTAAATCGGGAGGCGGGTTTAAAAAAGTAAATATCGAAACCGGTGCGTCAAATACCGATTACGTAGTTGTAACAAAAGGTATAGAAGAAGGTGATGTCGTAGCACTTATTGATCCGTTGCAATTAGAAAAAGATAAAAAAAATAAAAAAGAAGATAAAAAATGAAATCAGTAAAACACTTAATGTTGCTATTGCCGGCTGCACTAATAATGCTGATTTCATGCAAAGATCAGCAGGTAAAAATATATAAAATTGAAAAAGGTAGTTTTAGCCAGACTATCGTTGAAACAGGAGAATTAGCCGCAATTCAGACAAGAGCCTTTTTGATGCCCAGGTTTGGCAGATACTGGTCTGAAATGAAAATTATAGGAATGCTTGATCAGGGTACACCTGTTGATGCCGGAGACTCAATAATACAACTGGATCCTACTGATGTAAAAAAATATATTATTGACGTTGAAGGTCAGTTGGAAACTCAGGAAGCTAACCTTGAAAAACTGATTGTTAACCAGAGTAATTCCAGAAGTGAAATGGAATCTACTTTAAAAAATGAACAGGCTACTTTTGAACTCAGAAAGCTGGAAATGGAGTTTTCAAAATTTGAGTCTGATAAAATAAGGAAAATCAAAGAACTTGAATTTGAACAATCCAAGATCAATTACAACAAAGCCATGCGCAGGATAAAGCTAAACAAAACTATGGCTGAAAACGATATGAAAATCGAGAAAATCAGGGTCGAGCAACAAAGACAGGATCTAAAAGACGCTTATGGTGTATTACCACAATTAACCATAAGGACTCCAATATCAGGGATTTTTCAAATTGCCCGAAACCGCAGAACAGGCACAATGGTAAAAATAGGTGATGAGATTTACTCTAACAACAATATGGGAAATGTACCTGATCTGACATGGATGAAAGTAAACACTACAGTTAGTGAACTTGATTTTTACAAAATCAGTATAGGCCAGAAAGTGGTTATAAGGCTTGATGCAATACCTGATGTTAAGTTTAAAGGCGAAGTTTCTGATATAGGTAAACTTTGCTATTTAAAGGATAGCAAATCGAGAAAAAAAGTTTTTGATGTTGAAGTCAGGTTATTAGATTCTGATGAAAGATTAAAACCCGGTATGACTGTGAGCTGTGAATTTTACAGCAAAGAATTGAAAGAAGTTATGTATGTACCTATTAGTTGCGTAGAAAGCTCGCTATCAGGTAGTTTTATATACTTAAAAAACGGAAACAGCTTCGAAAAAACCGAGGTTTCTACAGGTGCTGCTAACAACACTCATATCGTTATTAAAGGTGATTTTAAGCCAGGACAAGAAGTGGTTACAATTAATTCAATAGAAAAAGAATAATAGGATATGCAATTTGAAGAAAACATAAGAGTCGCTTTGAATGGTTTGATCGAACATAAATTTCGTTCTTTCCTGACCATGCTTGGTATTATTTTTGGTGTTGCGTCGGTTATTGCAATGCTTTCTATTGGTGAAGGTGCCAAAAGAGAAGCTATAGCAAAATATCAGGATCTTGGTGTTAATAATATTATAGTGAGAGAAAAGCAACTATCTGATGAAGAATTGGAAGAAGTAAGATCAAAGTTTTCACAGGGATTATCACTTAACGATGCTAATGTTATTAAGGAAATTGTACCCGGAGTAGTTGGAGTTGCATCCCAAGCTGAGTTTAGTACAGATGTAAAATATTCTGACAAGTCTTCAAAATCGAATATTATTGGTATAACTCCTAACTATATTAGTATGCTAAACTTTGAGATTGAAAAGGGGAACTTTATAACTGAAGACCATTATTCAAGAAATCTAAAAGTTTGCGTTCTTGGAGCCGGCATAGCTAAAACTTTATTTCAGCATTTAGATCCAATTGGCAAATTAGTCAAGGTTGACGACCAATGGCTTGAGGTTGTTGGCGTTTTGAAATCTAAAACATTGTTTACAGAAACAGTTGGAGAGCTTGCATCACGCGACCTGAATACGGATATTTATATGCCTCTGACTTCATTTATGAACAGAATAACACCAACAAATAATCTTGCTAGTGAAATACAGCAGATAACGATTCAGGTAGAAAATTCGGAGAGGTTGCTTGAAACTTCGGAATTGGTAAGAGGCATTCTACAAAGACATCACTTCAATAATGAAGATTATTCAATAGTTATTCCTTTTGAACTACTCAAACAAGAAGAAAAAGAAAGACAAATCTACAATATTTTGCTGGGAGCAATTGCTGCTATCTCACTGGTTGTAGGAGGCATAGGCATTATGAATATCATGCTTGCCACAGTTATGGAACGTACTCGAGAAATTGGTATAAGAAGGGCTATAGGTGCCCGTAAAGCAGATATCATGAGCCAGTTTGTTTCTGAAGCTGTAGCTATAAGCATTACGGGTGGTATCATCGGGGTTATACTCGGTGTAAGTTTATCACTTGTAATAACCTTATTTACTGATGTAAACACATACATCAGGCTATATTCTGTATTTGTTGCATTTGGCTTTTCTGTTATTGTCGGTATCAGCTTCGGGTATTTACCTGCAAAAAACGCGGCAAATTTGAAACCGATAGATTCTATACGTTACGAATAAATATTTAACCATGCTTATAGAGATTAAGGATTTATATAAGAATTACAGTATGGAAGGTGTTGAGGTTGAAGCCTTAAAAAACATCAACCTTAAGATTAGAAAGAATGAGTATCTGGCTATTATGGGGCCTTCAGGTTCTGGAAAATCAACATTAATGAATATTCTGGGCTGTCTGGATACCCCAAGCAAGGGTCAGTATTTATTTAATAATGTTGACGTGAGCAGTCTTGATGATGATGCACTTTCTGCAATGAGAAATAAAGAGATTGGTTTTGTTTTTCAATCTTTCAATCTCTTACCCAGAATGAATTCTTTGCATAATGTTGAGCTGCCTTTAATGTATGCCGGTGTCAGTAAGACGGAAAGAAGAGAAATGGCAATTAAAGCTCTTGACAGAGTAGGACTTGCTGAACGAATGAATCACAAGCCTAGCGAGTTAAGTGGAGGACAAAGACAGAGAGTTGCTGTTGCAAGAGCCCTGGTTTCAAATCCCGGTATATTATTAGCTGACGAACCTACAGGTGCATTAGATTCAAAAACCGGAGAAGAAATAATGGCATTGTTTAATGAACTTCATCAGGAAGGAAATACTATTATCCTCATTACTCATGAAAGAGAAATAGCCGAGCATGCAAACAGAATTATTTTTATTAAAGACGGAATGATTAATTCCGACGAACCAAACACAAATAAAAGGGGTGTAAAATGAAAAGGAGAATATCAGTATTGCTATTATTATCTGCTACTTGTATAAGTCAAATTGTTGCAGAAACATATATATTAGATCTGGACAAAAGTATATATATTGCCAAAAACAAGAGTCTTGAGATGCTTAGTCTTGAGCAGGACCTGAAAATAGCAGAATATAATTTAAAATCGGCCACAAGCAGATTTAAAACTCATGTCGATCTTAATCTGGTTGCTCCTCAGTTTACAGAAACGGTCAGACAATTTGAAGATAGTACAGGTATTACTTTTTATCCGGTTAAGCAGTTAAACTATCAGAGCAACCTGCAGATAAATCAACCTTTACCTACTGACGGTAGAATTTACATACAATCTGGTTTGTCAAATTATGACGATTATAACAGTAATCAAAGATTGATGAATATGAATACCAGATTAGGTCTTACACAACCTCTTGACGCTCTATACGGTTATAATTCCATTCGTTCTGCTTTTAAGCAGGCAGAACTAGCATATGAAAGATCAAAAAAACAGTTAAGAAGAGAAGATCTTAATTTGATTTATAATGTTAGCAATGCGTTTTATAACTTACTTACAGTTCAAAAAAGTGAAGAAATATCAAAATTAAATCTTGAAAGGCAAAAAGAGGCTCATAGTATAGCCAAAAATAAATTTGAAGCCGGGCTGATAAGAGAAGTTGATGCTTTACAAATGGAAGTTGACCTGGCAGAAGCCCAAAACAACTATGATATGTCTGTAATTAGCAAACAATCATCAATGAATTCATTTAAGGAATTGATTGGGCTGCAATTTACAGACAGCATTGTTTTGGATAACAAAATGACATACAAAATAGTTATAGTTGATCCGGAGAAAGCTGTAGAACTTGCCATGAAAAACAGACTGGAAATAAGAGAACAGGAAATACAGATTGAACTAAACAAACTAAATATTAAAAGACAAAGATCTGAAGGTCTTCCTCAAGCTGATCTTACTGCATATTACGAAAAAATCGGTGTAAGTAAACAAGGTATGGGTGTAGATTTAGGAAGTGCTTTAAATAACTCATACAACGACTATTTAAGCCGTCCTCAAAACTTTGGAGTAGGTTTTAACATTTCCATTCCTCTTATTGACTGGGGTGAAAACAGAGCTCTTGTGAGAGCAGCAAAGGCACAGCTTCAACAAAATATTTACAGACAGGAAGAAGTAAAACGTAGTATTGAACGAGAAGTTCGTAACCTGGTTTCAGACTTAAACAGTAACCTTAAGAGACTACAGCTGTTGGAAAAGAATGTCACGGTTGCAGAAAAGAGTTTTGAAATAACAAGACAAAGATTTTCTGACGGAGACATAGATAGTCAGGCTCTTGCTCTGGAACGTGAGAGGTTAAACAATGCATATACATCACATCTGAGAGCTTACATGAACTATCAATTGATGCTGGCTGATATCATGAGAAAAACCTTTTATGATTTTCAAAATGATCTTCCGGTTGAATAATTATAGTTCAACTCCCCTCTTTACATAGTATTGATAACGAGTCCAGACTTCGGCTACGAAAGATGCGGTTTCTTCGCCTCTTAAGTAGCCTTGTTTGCAAACCTCGTCTTCGTAATACTTTGACTGGCTTTTTAACAAAACATATTTTCCGACATTGTCGTCCCATAAATACGGATTTTTTCCGTATTTTTTTGTAAGTGCTCTGGCATCAAAAATATGGCCTAAGCCACTATTGTATCCGGCAAGAATAATTTTAAGATGTTGCTGATTTGTTTTTTGGGTGCCAAGTTTTTTGGTTAAATCGTTTAGAAGCTTTACAGCAGCGTGTACATTTGACTCAGGATAAAACAAACTATCAGGATTAATACCATAATCTTTTGCTGTTTTAGGCATTATTTGCATCAAACCTTTAGCTCCTGACCATGAAACCACGTTTGGTAAAAAGTTAGATTCCTGATATGCTATAGATGCAAGTAGTCTCCAGTCCCATCCGTGAGATTTGCCATATTTCTTAAAAACGTTATCATAAGGAGATAGTCTTCCATCTTTGCCAATAAAAAGTCCTGTCATATGAAATGAAGAAGAGCCTTTTGAAAGCTCAAAATACCTCTTATTGATTGCTTCGTAATCTTTACTTTTTACATTGTTCCTAAACCATGAATTGACCATTCTGGCTAACATTACAGACTCACTTCTGACTAACCAAAAAGAATGTTGTGGAAAGCTGATACGTAAATTTACATTTATATTTCTATAATAGGTTTTATTAAGATTGGCGTTAACATTATCTGCAATAGTGTAATTATACTCACCTGAAGCAACTTTACTAATAATTTCCTCAGTTGTAATACTATCTTCATCAATTGCCTTTATAATTATACCACCACCTATTTCATTGTTCAGATTTTCAAGTCTTTTATGAAATCTGGTATTTTTTTGAACAACAATTTCTTTACCGGATAACTGAGTTACATCATCAAGTATTCCTGATTTGTTACCAACGTCCTGAACCAAAACCTGATGTGTCAAAAACTCTCTTCCGCAAGGTATAAAGTTTTCTTTATCGTACATTGAAACCGGAACGTTGAAAGCCACAATATCTCCTGCCCCTGCACGAAGGCTATCAACCAGGGCATGGATATTATTTACGGTTATCATTTTAAGCTCCAAGCCCATAGACTCAGCCAAACGCTTACAAAGTTCGTATTCATAACCCATTTCCCTCTCTCTGTATATGAAATAAGATGCAGAACTGTAAAGAGTAAGTGCTCTGAGCACTCCTCTTTTTTTAATCTGAGGAAAATCAGTAATTTCCTGCTGATCACTTTCATCAAAAAAAGATCTGATAGTGATCAGTGCTGCAATTATGGCAATAAAAACCACCAGTAGCCTGATATTTATTTTATGATGCTTCAGCAGCGGCATTAAAATGCTTATAAGTTTTCAAAAACGCTAACAGAACTTTCATTAGCCTCCTCTCCTCCTGCATCCTCACCTGTACATGTATAGCCTTCACCATCAGGAACATTAAAGCTGTCACTTGCTGTATAACCTAAATCAGGATTGCTTCTAACCTTTTTCATAAAAATTGCCCAAACCGGTAAGGCCATATTTGCTCCCTGACCTTCGTTTGTAAAGTCAAAGTGAATATCACGTTCTTCACCACCAACCCATACACCAGAAACAAGTCTTGGAGTAACCCCCATAAACCAGCCGTCTGAATTATCCTGAGTGGTTCCGGTCTTACCTCCTATCTGACCTTGCAGAGCATACTTGCTACCTCTTACTCTCGAACCAGTACCACCATCAACTACAGCCCTTAGCATTGAAATCATCTTATAAGATGTAGATTCGCTAAAAACCTCAGACATTTGAGGAGTAAACTGAGCCAGAACATTGCCACTGTTATCTTCAATTCTTGTAACAAAAAGCGGCTTTACTCTTATTCCTCTGTTGGCAAACGAAGTATAAGCACTTGTCATTTCTGCAACACTTGCATCACAAACACCAACACATAAAGACACAACGGGATCAATCTGGCCGTTAAGCCCAAAAGAATGTAATAGTCTTACAAAAGAATATGGTGAAAAATGACTCATTACATATGCTGAAATCCAGTTATTTGAATTTGCCAGTCCCCATCTTAAAGTCACGGTTTCACCCAATTTATTTTTACTCGCATTTCTTGGAGTCCATGGTTGGCCTGTTTCTGTAATTAAAGTAATAGGTTGATTAACTACCTTATCACAAGGGGTATAACCTTCTTCCATAGCCATAGCGTAAAGGAAAGGTTTTATTGTTGACCCAACCTGTCTTCTGCCTGTCATAACCATATCATATTGGAATGGATTGTATGAAACACCTCCAACATAAGCTTTAACATGACCATTATGCGGATCCATTGACATAAAGCCAACTCTCAAATAAAATTTATGATATTTTATTGAATCAAGAGGGCTCATTAATGTATCTTTAAAACCGCTGTAAGTAAAAACAGACATCTCAACCGGCTTTCT
>CAZFUO010000004.1:0-35350 GCA_964522065.1 uncultured Bacteroidales bacterium
CATGAGCATAATCATTGAATTTTTCACTGATAGGTAATACAACCACTTGATCAGGTGTAAGCCACAATGGGAATTTACCTGCAGTATGTTCAATAAGAACAGCTACGAACCTCTCCATAGAGCCGAATGGAGCTCTGTGAATCATAATCGGTCTGTGCTTCAGGTTGTCATTACCGGTATATTCAAGATCAAATCTTTCAGGTAAATTGTAATCAACCTGAATAGTTCCAAGCTGCCAACGCCTACCTATAGCATCTTTAACCATGAAGTCAAGCTTAGGGCCATAGAATGCGGCTTCTCCTAATTCAACTCTGGCATTCAGACCTTTTTCCTGGCAAGCTTCAACAATTGCTTTCTCAGCTTTATCCCAGTTTTCATCACTACCAATATATTTTTCTTTATTTGATGGGTCACGTAGTGAAATCTGTGCCTCAAAGTTATCAAAATCAAGAGCTTTGAAAATTATAAAGATAATATCCATAACCTTTAAGAACTCTTCTTTCAACTGGTCAGGGCGACAGAATATATGAGCATCATCCTGTGTAAAGCTTCTTACACGAGTTAAGCCATGTAGTTCTCCACTTTGTTCATAGCGATAAACAGTACCAAATTCTGCAAATCTCAAAGGCAAATCTTTATAAGATCTTGGTGCAACTTTGTAGATCTCACAATGGTGAGGGCAATTCATTGGTTTAAGCAAATATTCTTCGCCCTCTTCAGGTGTATTAATAGGCTGAAAGGAATCCTTGCCATATTTTGCATAGTGGCCTGAAGTTACGTATAATTGTTTGTTACCGATATGAGGAGTCATTACCTGCTGATAACCGAATTTTCTCTGAATTCTTTTCAGGAAATCTTCAAGTCTGAGACGGAGAGAAGTTCCTCTTGGTAACCACATAGGTAAACCCTTGCCAACCATTTCACTAAACATGAATAGTTCAAGCTCTTTACCTATTTTTCTGTGGTCTCTTTTTTTGGCTTCTTCAAGCAAAACAAGATATTCATCAAGCATTTTTTTCTTAGGGAAGGTAACACCGTAAATTCTTGTCATTTGTTTACGCTTTTCATCACCTCTCCAGTAAGCCCCTGCAACGCTAAGTAGCTTTATAGCTTTTATAGGCTCTGTTGTCTGCAAATGTGGACCACGACATAAATCGGTAAAATCCCCCTGAGAATATGTTGTTATTGAGCCATCTTCAAGTTCAGAGATTAATTCTGTTTTATATGTTTCACCTCTTTCACCAAAATAACTTAAAGCATCAGTTTTACTGATACTTTTTCTGACAATATCCTGTTTTTTTGAAGCTAGTTCTGCCATTTTTGCTTCAATTACAGGTAAATCACTTTCCTTAATTGAAGTATCACCAGGGTCTACATCATAATAAAAACCGTTTTCAATAGCCGGACCTATACCAAACTGAATACCGGGATATAAAATTTGCAAAGCTTCTGCCATTAAGTGAGCTGAAGAATGCCAGAATGCATGTTTCCCCTCAGCGTCATCCCATTTTAGTAATTTAATACTTGCGTCTGAATTAATAGGACGACCTAAATCGATGGTTTCACCATCAATCGAAGCTGCAAGGCAATCCTGAGCCAGTCTTGGACTGATTGATTCCGCAACCTGATATGCTGTAGTTCCTGCAGGAAATTCCCTTATGGAACCGTCCGGAAAACTTAGTTTAATCATAATAATATTTTATATAAGCCGACTCACAAAAAAATGATGAGTCTTAAAAAATTAGCATGCAAATTTAAAGCATTAATTTGAGTTGAACAAGTGCATTATCTATGTTTTCTATGTTTTCAATAACCATAGATCTTTTACCGTTTTGCTCCCTCAATTTAGTCCTTTTTATATTGTTTCTTAAATATTCCAAAATATTGTCAAACGTTTTAGATTTGTAAAAGGCAGACATTGGATTATTTACAAAATAGCAAATCATCTGATTGTTTTTTAGTACAATTTTTTCCATACCAAGAGACTTTGCAATTCTTCTTAGCCTGATAACTTCAATAAGTCTTGATGCAACCTCTGGAATGGGACCGAATCTGTCTGTCATTCTGTTTTCGAAAGCAATAATTTCTGCTTCAGTCTCAAGATTGTCCATCTCTCTGTAAAGTTGCATTCTTTCTGAAGAGCCAGGTACCCACGAGTCAGGGAACATCATTTCCATGTCCGATTCAACAGTACAATCAGAAACATAAGTATGTGAACCATCCCTGTTTGAGATTTGCTCTTCAGAATACAAATCTGAAAACTCTTCATCCTTTAATTCCTGTACAGCCTCACCCAGTATTTTTTGATAAGTTTCATAACCCAAATCTGCAATGAAACCGCTTTGCTCAGCACCGAGCATATTACCTGCACCTCTTATATCTAAGTCCTGCATCGAAATATTAAAACCACTACCAAGATCAGAGAAATTTTCTATCGCCTGCAATCTTCTGCGGGCTTCAGGAGTAAGAGTATTTAAAGGTGGAGCTAAAAGATAGCAGTATGCCTTTTTGTTTCCCCTTCCAACTCTTCCTCTTAGTTGATGCAAATCACTTAAGCCAAATTGATGGGCATTGTTTACAATTATAGTATTAGCATTAGGAATGTCAATGCCAGACTCTATTATTGTTGTACAAATCAATACATCAAACTCATACTCCATAAAGTCTATAATAATCTTCTCAAGTTTATCACCATCCATTTGCCCGTGAGCAGTAGCGGTTCTGACTCCAGGAACACATTTTCTTACCATAAACTCCAGCTCTTCAAGACTTTGAATTCTGTTATTTATAATAAAAACCTGGCCTCCTCTACCTAATTCAAACTCTATTGCCTCCTTTAATAAATCTTCATTAAGTGTATATACTTCAGTCTGAATAGGGTATCTGTTTGGTGGAGGGGTAGAAATTGTACTTAAATCTCTTGCACCCATAAGGGAGAATTGCAGGGTTCTGGGTATTGGTGTTGCCGTTAATGTCAGGGTATCAACATTAGTTTTCATTTGTCTGAGCTTTTCTTTTACGCTCACCCCAAATTTTTGTTCTTCGTCAATAACCAACAATCCAAGATCTTTAAACTGAATACTTTTACCTGTAAGTTTATGAGTGCCAATTAGAATGTCAATCTTGCCATTCTTCAGCTCCTCCAGTATTCTAGTTGTATCTGCACCAGATCTCGATCTGCTAATATAGTCAACTGTACAGGGGAATTTATCAAGCCTCTTTTTAAAAGTCTTGTAATGTTGCATTGCAAGTACAGTTGTCGGAACCAAAACCGCAACCTGTTTATTATCTGTAACAGCTTTAAATGCAGCTCTTATAGCTACCTCAGTCTTACCGAAACCTACATCACCGCAAATAAGTCTGTCCATCGGTTTGCTGTTTTCCATATCTTCTTTTATGTCCGATGTAGCTTTAAGCTGATCTGGAGTATCTTCATAAATAAATGAGGCCTCAAGCTCTTGCTGCAAATAACTATCAGGACTAAATGCAAAACCTTCTTCTTCTTTTCTTTTAGAATAAAGTAAAATAAGCTCTCTTGCAATGTCCTTTACTTTCTTTTTAGTTTTCTCTTTAAGAGTTGTCCATGAAGAGCTGCCAAGTTTATTAATCTTTGGCTCACTGCCTTCTTTTCCTTTATATTTTGAAATTCTGTGCAGGCTGTGAATGCTTACAAACAAGGTATCATCATCCTTGTAAATAATTTTAATTACTTCCTGCATTTTGCCATTTATTTCGGTTCTGAACAAACCTCCAAATCGTCCTACACCATAATCTATATGTACTACATAATCTCCAAACTGAAATTGTACAAGTTCTTTTAATGTAAGTGCAAGCTTGCCGTTTTTTGCCTTATCAGATCTTAAATTGTATTTGTGATATCTTTCAAATATTTGGTGGTCGGTAAAACATGCTATTTTTTGCTCATGGTCAATAAAGCCTTCATGCAAAGTCTTTTCAACCGGAATAAAATCGATATGTTCTTCTCTGTCTTCAAATATTGCTTTTAATCTCTCAATTTGCTTTGTACTATCACTTAAAATGTAAAGTTCATAACCTTCACTTCTGTATTTTTGAAAAGTCTGACTTACAAAATCAAAATTTTTGCCAAAAATATCCTGAGGTGAAGTATTAAATTTCAAAACCGCATTCTCAGACCTTACCGATCTTTTACCGTACTCAATCCATCTGAAATCTAACGCTTCCCTTTTAAAACTTTCAGAATCAGTAAGATTAATCAATGGTGTATTGCTTGTATCGACAGAAATCTGATCTAACTTCGAAACCGCATAACCAAAATCATTGAAACATAAAACAGACTTTTTATCAAGCCAGGAAATAAAAGAAACCTTCTCTACTTCAAGACTTTCTGTATATGGGATAATTCTTATTTTTTCAATTTTGCTCTTAGAAAGCTGGTTTTCAATTTCAAAAGTTCTTATACTTTCAACTTCATCACCAAAAAAATCTATTCTGTATGGTAATTCGTTACTCCACGAATAAACATCAATCAAACTACCCCTAACGCTAAACTGCCCAGGTTCGTAAACATAATCAACCCTTTCAAAACCAAATTCCGTGAGAAGTTCAATAACAAAAGATGTGTCAATCTTTTCACCTGTATTAATTTCAAGAGTTTTATCACTTAATTCATCTCTGGGTATAACCTTTTCCAGCAATCCTTCAGGATAGGTTACTATAATACTTTGATTTTCATTTCTTAAAGCATTGAGAGCTTCAGTTCTGAGTATAGAATTTCCAGGGTCGTTTCTACCATATTTTAATGACCTTCTAAATCCGGGAGGATAAAAAAATACAACTTCATTGCCAATCAATTGTACCAAGTCCTGATACATATATCCAGCAGACTCCTCATCATCGGCAACAATGACAAAATTTTCAATATAATCTGAGCTTAAGGCTGCCAGACATATACTTGTAGAAGAACCATTTAAACCACTTAACCAAAGGTTAGTTTCAGATTCTGACAATAGCTTTAAACCCGCTTTTAACTGCGGGTGCTTTTTGTAGAGCTGAATTAATGAATGTATTTCCAAACTCTGAATTTCTAATAAATACTAAAACGCCCCAAAAGTATAAAAAATAGCAAATAAAAGTCCTATATTTGACATCATTTTTAAACTCATCAGATATGACCTCCGATTCAGTAGTGATAATTCCGACTTACAATGAAAAAGAAAATATAGAATTGATAATAAGAGCGGTTTTTGATTTACCAAAAGCATTTGATATTCTTATAGTTGATGATGGTTCACCAGACGGAACCGCTGATATTGTCAGACAGCTGCAAAAAGAGTTTAAAGGCAGCCTGCACATGGTTGAGCGTAAAGGAAAACTCGGATTGGGTACTGCTTATATCAGAGGATTCCAGTGGTCTCTTGAGCAGGGATATGACTATATCTTTGAAATGGATGCAGATTTTTCTCATCCTCCAAAAGATTTATTAAGATTATATGATGCATGCAGTTTGGATGGTGCAGATCTTGCTATCGGTTCAAGATATGTAAATAACGTTGTAAATGTTGTTAACTGGCCTATAGGGAGAGTTCTTATGTCTTATTTTGCCTCTATATATGTAAGACTTGTGACTGGTTTAAAAATATTTGATACTACAGCCGGATTTAAGTGTTACACTAAAAAAGTACTTCAAACAATTGAGCTCGATAAAGTAATGTTTAAAGGCTATGCATTTCAAATAGAAATGAAATTTACTGCCTGGAAATGTGGCTTTACTATAAAAGAAGTGCCTATTGTCTTTTCTAACAGAGAGTTGGGGGTATCAAAAATGAACGGTGGTATTTTTAACGAGGCTGTTGTAGGTGTTGTTAAATTAAAATGGAGCAGTTTATTCAGAAAGTATCCACAAAAACCCTGATTTATGCAGTCTAAAACTCTTATAAAAAACGCTACTATAGTTAACGAGGGTAGATCTTACCGCGGTTCCGTATTGATTGAAAAGGATATTATTGAAGCTGTTTTTGAAGATGGTATTCCTGAGAATGTAATAAACGAAAGCAAAATAATTGATGCTGAGGGTTTGTGGCTAATACCGGGAGTCATAGATGATCATGTGCATTTCAGGCAGCCAGGACTAACTCATAAAGCAGATCTTAATACCGAATCGAGAGCTGCCATTGCCGGTGGAGTTACTTCTTTTATGGAGATGCCAAATACCCAACCACAAACTACTTCAAATGTAATATGGGAGGATAAAATGTTGTTAGCTGAGAAATACTCTATAGCTAATTATTCTTTTTATCTGGGAGCTACCAACGAGAATATTAGTGAAATCGAAAATGCTGATTTCAAAAGGATTCCAGGCGTTAAGGTTTTTATGGGCTCTTCAACCGGAAATATGCTTGTTGACAATGAAAAAATATTAAAGGATATTTTCAGAATTGTTCCTGGTGTTGTGGCTGTTCATGCTGAATCTGAGGGCATAATAAAAGCAAACAAGTCAAGGTTTATGTCAGATCCCGCATGTGATTTGTCAATAAAATATCATCCATTAATAAGAAGTGCAGAAGCTTGTTATGAATCAACAGCAAGAGCAGTTGAGCTTGCAGCCGATTTTAATACCAGACTGCATGTATTGCATCTCAGTACAAAAAAAGAACTGCAATTATTTGAGAATAAACCTCTGAAGGATAAGAATATAACATGCGAAGCTTGTGTTTTGCATTTATGGTTTGACGACAGAGATTACGAAAAATACGGAAACAGCATAAAATGTAATCCTGCAGTAAAAACATTAGATGATAAAATGGCTTTGATTAAAGCTGTTAATGAGGGTTTGGTTGATGTAATAGCTACAGATCATGCTCCTCATCTTATTTCTGAAAAACAAGGCGATTGCCTTACAGCAGCTTCAGGAGCACCTTCAATTCAATTTTCTCTTGTGGCTATTCTTGAAATGGTAAAAAGGGGAGAGTTCAGTATTGAAAATGCTATTGAAAAGATGTGCCATGCGCCTGCAACTTTATACCGAATTGAAAAAAGAGGATTTATAAAGGAAGGTTATTTTGCAGATTTGGTGCTGGTCGATCGTAATAGTGAATGGTTGGTTGAAAAGGAGATAATTCAGTCTAAATGCGGATGGTCTCCGTTTGAAGGTGAAAAGTTTTCATCTAAAATAAAAACCACCATCCTGAATGGTCAAATTGTATATCAGGATGGTGTATTTTATGACTGTAAAGCTTCTGTAGGTCTCGCTTTCAATAATTAATTTACATCTACTTCAACTGTAGTGTCTTCCAGCCAGGGAGAAGTAAATCTTATTGTTGATTTTCCTGTAATTCCTGTAGATTGAACATAAACTACCAACTTACCCTGGTATGCTCTGTGGCTGTTGTCTTTGTAGTCAGTCATATCTGACATATTTGAACCCTCCATTCCAATAACTTTTACTTTGCCGTCGGTAAGGCAATTTATCATGTTATCAGCCATGATTACATGTATTCCATTTTCGTCAACTATTTGTAATTCTATTATTGATACACTTCCGTCTTTCTGAATTTTGTTATTAATTACTTTCGCTTTAATTGCGTTTGGCTTTTTACTGGTATTTATTTCAAATTTTGCAACTTCTTTATCATCATTAAAACCTAAGACTTCAAGTTTTCCTGGTTTGTATGGAACATCCCAGTAAATAATGCCGGTATTGTCGTCATATTTTTTAATATCACCTTCCTGCACACCGTTTATAAGCAATTTAGCGGTTTTACAATTAGTATAGCATAAAACTCTGACTGTTTGTCCATCTCTGTAATTCCACAAAGGCATAGCATCCATACTCAGGTTGCCACGACCTCTCGAAACAATCTGTGTTCCTGCATAAATCATAGGCTTTTCAGACCATAAACTCATTCTGAAAAATGCCCGCGGTTTCATAAGACTACCAATATCAAGTAAACCAGAACCAAAACCTCTTGAAGGCCATCTGTATGATTCGCCCAGGTAGTCAATACCTGTCCATAGAAATTGTCCGAAAATATATTTATAATCTCTTACATATTTCCATGCATCATATCCGTGTCCATTTTCACTGCCGTAAAGAACTCTTTGAGGATACTTTTTGTGGTCCATTTCATATCTGCTTTCAGTATAATTATAACCTGCAACGTCGAGAGCACCCGGATATTCGGTTTCGTTTGACATTATCGGGCCGGCAAGACCAGCAGTGACAGGGCGGGAGGGGTCATATTTTTTTACAACAGCTGCTAATCTCTTTGCAATACCCCCCAATCTTTCAGCATTTGGTTTATCAGGTTGATAACCAGCCTGATGTTGTTGTTGAATTCCTTCTTTGTTCAAAATAGGGTGTGAATATGGATCGTTAGGATAATCTACTTCATTTCCTATACTCCACATAAAAACAGATGGATGATTTCTGTCTCTTAAAATCATGTCTTTTAAGTCTGTTTCTCCCCACTCATTAAAAAATTCAGAGTGACCGTCAAAAGTCGGGGTTCCGGCATTCCATCCTTCTACCCACTTCTTTTTTGGATATTCCCATTCATCAAAAGCTTCATTCATAACCAATAGGCCTAATTCATCACAAAGCTCATATAATACAGGTGCCTGAGGATTATGACTTGTCCTTATTGCATTACATCCAATTTCTTTTAATCTTTCAAGTCTTAATTTCCAAACTTCTTTCGGAACCGCTGAACCCAGACATCCGGCATCATGATGCAGACATACTCCTTTGACTTTCATATTTTTACCATTTAAGCTGAATCCATTGTCCGGGTCAAAACTTAATGATCTTATACCAATTGTGGTAGTCGTCTGATCGATGACTTCATTTTTATTTTTAATTATTGTTCTTACGTAGTACAGATTTGGAGTATCTACAGACCATAATCCAGGATTGTTTATTTTCAATAATCCGGTAACATCCGATTTGCTATTTGCTTTAATGCATAACTTTGAGCTGATTTTATTAATAATTTTGTTATTCTTGTCAATTAACTCGTTAACTACAATAACGTTTTCGTCTTTTGAACTCTTATTCACAACTGAAATAGTTGCCTTAATAACTGATTTTTTCTCTGAAACTTCGGGTGTTGTTATATAGACTCCCCATTGATCAATATGAACAGCATTTGCTTTTACAAGATAAACATCTCTGTAAATACCAGATCCGGAATACCATCTGGTATCGTTATATTTGCTGTGGTCAACTCTTACAGCAATAATATTTTTACCTGTTTTAATAAAAGGAGTGAGGTCATACATGTAAGAAATATAACCTTCCGGTCTCATACCAAGAGATTTTCCGTTTATATAAACTTCGCCGTCTCTGTAAACTCCTTCAAAATAAATATAAATTCTTTTTAATAAGTCATTTTGATCTAATTCAAAAGATTTTCTGTACCATGCAATGCCTCCGGGAAGATATCCGTTTGCACTTGCCAGCGAAGGACTTAGTGGGCCCTCAACGCTCCAGTCGTGTGGTAAATTTATATCTCTCCATCTTGAATCATTAAAAGCATCAGAAGGTGCATCTTTAAAATCGCCTTTACTGAATTTCCAGTTTTGATTAAAGAGACCGGCATTTCCGAATGAAACCTGTCCGGAAATGCAAATTGCTAAAACTGCAAATACAAATAATATAAGTAGTTTTCTCATGGTATATAATTAAAAGGTTAATATCAAACACTTTGACAAATATAACTAAAAAAAAAGGCTGTCTCAAAATTGAATGAGACAGCCCCTTTTTCAAAAAAAAATATATGTTATTTTTTCTTTTTCTGTTGTTCGCGCAACATTTTTTGCTGATCTTTTTGCATTTGTTCAAGTCTTGCAGCAAATCCTGACTTCTTCATTGGCTTTTTCTTATTTTCATTTAGCTGAGCAAGAAGTTTTTCGTCGTTAACTGTTGCTCTTATTGCATAAGTCTGAATAATAGTAATAAGAGTAGAAACAAAGAAGTAATAACTTAAAGCTGCAGAATACTGGTTAAACATAAATAAGAACATAACAGGCATAATATACATCATGGTTTTCATTCCCGGCATCTGATTGTTGGTAGGCTGGGTTTTCATATTTATATGAGTATATATAATGTTTGTTATAGTCATCAATAAACAGAATAAACTGATATGATTACCAAAATACTTTGTAACCAAAGGTATATCTCCTGACCAGGATATAATTGCATCATAAGTTGAAAGATCGTGCGCCCAAAGGAAACTTTGTTGTCTCAATTCTATAGAAGATGGGAAAAACGAATACATTGCAAATAGTATAGGCATTTGCAAAAGCATAGGTAAACAACCTCCCATAGGACTAACTCCAACTTTTCTGTAAAGTTCCATTGTTGCCTGTGACCTTTCAGCCGCTTTAGCTGATCCCGGAAATCTACTGTTTATTTCTGCAATTTGAGGTTGAAGAACTTTCATTTTTGCTGATGACATATAAGATTTATATGTCAGCGGGAACAGTATCAACTTAATTACAAAAGTCATTAACAAGATAATCAAACCATAGTTTTCAAGGAATTTTCCAAAGAAATTAAACATAGGTAGTATAACACCAGTATTAGCCCATCTAATCCAGCTACCACCAAGTGGCACTATTTTATCAAGTTCAAGTTCCTGTTCTGAAGGTAGCCCCTTGTCGTATCCCCTTAATAAAGCGTGCTTAATAGGGCCATAAAAGAACTTCATTTTTACAGATTGATCGCCTTTAAGATCAAAAGCAAGAGATGAAGTCATTTTGTAATCTTTTATGTATTCTGAAGTATTAGGCTCAACTTTTGATGAAAGTTCGTTTGAAGCAAATCCTTTGTCAGATATAGCTATACATGCAAAAAACTGATCTTTAAAAGATACCCATTTCAAAGTGTTGGTTATACTTTTACTGTCATCCTTGTTTTCACTCAGCTTTTCAACATCATCACCCGGAAATTTATAGTTAACACCAGAATATCTTGCTTCGAAAGTTCTTCCAACCTCTTGTTGACGCATTTTTAAAGCCCAGGTGAAATCGAGAGAATTTGTATTTAAAGACATAACCTTAGACAGGTTATTACCTTTCAATTCAAAATCCATTCTGTAGTCATCCTTTTTAAGGGTGTAAATATGATCAAGCCAGGTATCATCTGAAACCTTCAATCTGTAAACAAGTTTCAAAGGGTCATCATCAGGAACCAGTTCAAAATTAAGATCATTAGTATTGATAAGTCTATTGTCTGAAGTGAAAAATGAAATATTGAAAGAAGAATTCTTTTCATCAAACAAAATAAGTGGGAGAGAGTCTCCTGTCACAAATTCTTTTAACCTTACTGAAGCAACACGACCACCTCTTGAGGCCATTGTAATTTCCATTAGATCATTTTCGAAGGTTGTATTAGAGTTACTACCTCCTGCAAATGATGAAAATGCTCCGTATTGAACGGTTAACCTGGTTGAATCAGTAGCGGTACTGTCAACAGAAATTACAGAATCAGCTTTTGCTGCTGCCATTTCCAGTCTGGCATTTTCAACAAGAGCGATAGAATCTCTTAATGCCTGTTGTCTTCTGGCTTCGGCTAATTGTTCTTCAGATGGTTTATTAAGCCAGCTGAATCCGATAATTATAAGAAAGATTAAAACAAAACCAATAATGGTATTCTTGTCCATTTTTTCAAATTATGATTAGAGTTAATTCAATTTTTATTTGAGCAGGCTTTTACAAAGTCAACAAATAGTGGATTTGGACTAAGTACTGTGCTGTTATATTCAGGGTGAAACTGGCAACCCAAAAACCATTTGAGGTTAGGCAGCTCAACTATTTCAACCAAACCAGTATCAGGGTTTTTACCTGAAAACTTCATGCCGGCATTCTCGAATTCCTTTTTAAAATAATCGTTAAATTCGAATCTGTGTCTGTGTCTTTCCTGTATCAAATCTTTGCCATATGCACTAAATGCATTTGTATTTTTTTCAATCTGACAATCATAGTTGCCGAGCCTCATGGTACCACCGTAATCTGTTATTCCTTTTTGATCTTCCATAAGATCAATAACATTATATTTAGTGTTAGGATCGAGTTCAGTAGAATTAGCGTCCTTATATCCAAGAACGTTTCTGGCAAATTCTATTACCATACTCTGCATTCCAAGACAAATACCAAAAGTAGGAATATTATTTTCCCTTGAATATTTTAATGAAATAAATTTTCCATCAACACCTCTGGTTCCAAAACCGGGTGCTATTACAACTCCATCAAGATCTTTAAGCTTTTCAGCTACATTTTCCTCATTTATGGTTTGAGAATGTATCAATTCGAGCTTAAGTATTCTGTCATTATAAACAGCAGCATGATGCAAAGACTCTGAAATTGACTTATATGCATCAGGTAATTCAGCATATTTACCAACAATGCCGATTCTGACAGTTTCTTTTGCATTATCCATTTTTGTCAGGAAATCTTTCCATGGCTGCAAATCAATTTTAGTATCAAGTGGAAGTCCAAATTTTTCAAGAATAATTTTATCCAATCCCTCAGCCTGCATATTTAATGGCACCTGATAAATAGATGGTGCATCAATGCACTCTATAACAGACTCTTCGGCGACATTGCAAAACAATGCAACTTTCTTTTTTAAAGGCTGGTTTAGTGGGTGTTCTGTTCTTAATACCAATGCGTCAGGCTGAACACCCAGCTCCTGTAACATTTTAACTGAATGCTGAACAGGCTTTGTTTTTAATTCATGAGAAGCCGCCAGATAGGGAACATAAGCCAAATGTATGCAATAGCATTGTTTTGGAATATCCCATTTTAGCTGTCTTACACTTTCTATATAAGGTAAAGACTCAATATCGCCAACGGTTCCGCCAATTTCAGTTATTATAAAATCAAATTCTTTTTTAGTTGAAAGCTGTCTGATACATCTTTTAATTTCGTCGGTAATATGAGGTATAACCTGAACTGTTTTACCAAGATAATCACCTCTTCTTTCCTTTGAAATTACATTCTGATATATTCTGCCGGTAGTAATGTTGTTAGCCCTTGTTGTAGGTACATTTAAAAACCTTTCATAATGCCCCAAATCAAGATCCGCTTCATGTCCGTCACTGCAAACATAGCACTCACCATGTTCGTAAGGATTTAAAGTTCCCGGGTCAATATTAATATACGGATCAAATTTTTGGATGGTAACTCTATACCCTCTTGCCTGAAGCAATTTGCCAATTGAAGATGAAACAATGCCTTTGCCCAGCGAAGAAACCACACCTCCTGTTACGAAAATATACCTGGTGTCTGCCACTTTTAAATATTTTTAATGAAAAATTGTGAAATAACGCACATATTGCAATGCGAAGCCGCAAAATTACGAAAAAAGTTTAAGAAAAAATGTTTTACATTTGCAGAGAATAACATCAAATGACATGAAATTGGCCCATAAACTACTTTTTTTGTCCGTTTTTTTTCTAATCAATTTAAATTTGTTTGCAATAAGTAATTCAGAACCCGAATTATTGCCTGAAGAGTATTCAGAAGACAATTTAAATGCTTTAACAATTCCTGATTACAATCCACTTCTTACTTACATTCAGTTTTATGATATTTTCAGGGACAGAGTTTTCCCTTTACCTCCAAGGCAGTTTTATGAAGGTGAAGATTTAGGCTATCCAAAAATGAGTCCTCTTTTTATGCCACTGGTTTTAAATTATATTCAACGCGACCTGAAATTACAGAAAACTAATAATTCAGAAAGTAGTTACAAGATTACTTCTAACTATGTTGATTCATTAATGAACAGAATTTTTCTGGACATTTACACAATGAAACTTACCAAAAAGATACTTCTTAATGCAGAAAAAGACTTGTTGGCTGTTATTGAATATGATAAAAAAGAACTTCCCGAATTTGAAGAATTAATATTTTATATAAATGGTAAAAAACCATCTACAACTCCTAAAGTTGCTCCACAGGTAAAGATGACAGATGCAAATACTAAAATTTTTGCCAGAACAGAATACAGACCCTGGAATAAAAAAGGAAATTCAAAGTTGCAATTTTCACAAACGTATATTTCTCCTAACTGGTCAAAGGGTGGTGAAAGTAATACTGCAGGCCTGGCAAGCATATATTTGCAGGCAAATTATAATAATCTCAAAAACGTACAGTTCGATAATAACTTTGAGATTAAGGTTGGTATGAATACAGTCAATTCAGATACTCTAAGAAACTTTAATATAAGTACAGATCAGATTCGTGCAGTAAGTAAGCTTGGTATAAAGATGTATAATAACTGGTTTTATTCGTTATCAGGCGAATTTTTAACCCAGATGCTCAATAATTATAAGAAAAACACCATGACACTAAAATCTTCTTTGCTATCACCTGCAAAGTTGTTTGTGAGTTTAGGTGTAGATTTCAAAAAATCTGACAATAAAAAAGGATATAATTTATCGGTTCTTTTAAGTCCGGTTACTTATAAAATGAATTATCTACTTGATAATGTTAATCTTCCAACAGGATCATATGGTATTGAAACCGGTAAACATTTCGGTCACGAAATAGGCAGCAAAATATCATCAACACTCAGCTGGAAAATAACAGACAGAATTATCTGGAACTCAAAGATATATTACTTTACAGATTTTACTTATAATGATTCAGAATGGGAAAATACTTTTAATCTAAGTCTGAATAATTATCTTACAACACAGTTTTTTGTGCACTTGAAGATAGATGACAGATTAAAAAGAAATCCGGGAGAACCATTACTTCAAGCTCAGCAGTTGTTAAGTTTTGGACTTGCATACTGGTGGTAAATAAAAAAAACATGGAACCTGTACAACATAGAGGAATTATAGAGTGTATAAAAGAAAAAAAAATGTACGTTCGTATTAGTCAGGAAAGTGCATGTTCAGATTGTCATTCGAAAACAGTATGCATGGCAAGTGAAAAGTCTGAGAAAATCATTGAAGTTAAAGATTTTACAGGATATTTTAAGACGGGACAAGCAGTGATGTTAACTGCTGATGACGGACAAGGATTGACTGCTGTTTTTCTATCATATGTGATGCCACTTATTGTACTTATTGTAACAATGTTCATTTTTTTGCTTATACTTGCACCCGGTAAAGACGGGCTGGCGGCATTGACCTCTGTCTCTTCGGTCGGAATTTACTATTTAATTCTTTTTTTGTTTAAGAAAAAAATAGGGAGGAAATTCAGGTTTAAAGTAAGTGCGCTTGAATAAGCCCTGAGTAATTGTTTTTTTATGGATCTAACTATTGTTGCTGTAATTTCGCTAAGTACAGTTGGGGTAAGTCTGGCCATTATTTTGTATATGGCTTCTCAAAAATTTAAAGTTGAAGAAAATCCGCTTATAGATGAGGTTGAAAATGTTTTACCCGGTGCTAATTGTGGTGGCTGCGGTTTTGCAGGATGCAGAAATTTTGCAGAAAAATGTGTAAGCAGTGAAAGTCTCGAATCTCTTAAATGCCCTGTTGGTGGTAATGACACTATGTCGTCAGTTGCCGGTATTCTCGGGCTTAAACCAGTGATATCTAAACCCACTGTTGCCGTTTTAAGATGTAATGGAGCCTGTGAACACAGACCTGCTATAGCTGATTACAATGGAGCATCTTCTTGTTCAATTGCCTCATTAACATCTGGTGGCGAAACCGCATGTACTTACGGTTGTCTTGGTCTTGCAGACTGTGTGGCAGTTTGCGAGTTTGACGCCCTTAAAATGGATGAAGCTACTGGCTTGCCTGTTGTAAATGAAGATAATTGTACATCATGTGGTGCTTGCGTAAAGGCATGTCCGAAAGATTTGTTTGAAATCAGGTTTAAAGGGCCGGATGATAAAAGAATATTTGTTGCCTGCAGAAATAAAGACAAAGGAGCAGTAGCAAAAAAATCGTGCAGTGTTGCTTGTATTGGTTGCGGAAAGTGTGAAAAAGTCTGCGAATATGATGCAATAACTATAAATAATGACCTGGCATATATTGACTACAAAAAGTGTGAATTATGTCGTAAATGCGTGACTGTTTGCCCTACAGAGGCTATACATGAAACTAATTTTACAAAACTTAACAATTGATGAAAACCTTTAAAATTGGCGGAATTCATCCGCCTGACAGAAAACTTTCTGCAGGGGCAAAGATTGATAAATCAATTTTACCTGACAATGTAATTATTCTGCTTAATCAACATATAGGAGCTCCGGCACTTCCTGTTGTAAATAAGGGGGATTATGTAAAAACGGGTCAGTTAATTGCAGAATCATCAGGTTTTGTTTCTTCAAACATTCATTCATCAGTGTCAGGTAAAGTTACAAAAATTGATGAACACATTGATATCACCGGTTTCAGACAAAAAGCTATACACATTTCAGTAGAAGGTGATGAATGGTTGGAAGATATTGACAGAAGTGATGATATAATCAGAATTTGCAATCTTAATTCAACCGAAATAACAGAAAAAATAAAAGAATCTGGTATTGTTGGTATGGGGGGTGCAGGTTTTCCTACTCATATCAAGCTTAATCCTCCAAAGGGAAAAACCCCTGAAATACTTATTGTAAATGCTGTTGAATGTGAACCGTATTTAACTTCAGACCATAGTTTGATGTTGGAAAAAGGTCTTGAGATACTTATTGGAACAGAGATTTTAATGATGGCTCTCAATGTGAAAAATGCGGTTATCGGAATAGAAGTCAATAAGATAGATGCAATTGAAAACTTTAAAAGTCTGGTTTCAGATTTTAAAGGTATTGAGATAATGCCACTAAAGGTATTATATCCTCAGGGTGGAGAAAAGCAATTAATAGAATCTGTAACAGGTAAAAGAGTGCCTTCAGGAGCTTTGCCGGTAGATGTAGGTGCCGTCGTTCAAAATGTGGCTACTGTATTTGCCGTTTATGAGGCAGTTCAGAAAAATAAGCCACTTTTTGAAAGAATTGTTTGTTTGACAGGAGATAATATTGAAACTCCGGGTAATTATTTGCTTAGAAACGGAATGCTGATTTCTGATTTTATCACAAAAACCGGTGGTTTGCCTGAAAATATTTCTAAGGTTGTAAGCGGTGGTCCAATGATGGGTAAAGCAATTACTGATTTAAATTCTCCATTAACCAAAGGGTGTTCAGGCATTCTTGCTATTGACAGTAAGAAAGCTTACAGAAAAGAAATAAGAGACTGTATAAGATGTGCAAAATGCGTTTATGCATGCCCAATGGGACTTGAGCCATTTCTTTTTATGACACTTGCCGAGAATAGTGATTGGGAAAGGCTTGAAAAAGAGTTGATTATGGATTGTATTGAATGTGGGTGTTGTACTTTTTCATGCCCTTCTGCAAGGCCATTATTAGACTATTTGAGATTAGGCAAAAACAGAGTTGGCGCTAATATAAGAAGCAGAAAATAAGATAGTATGAAAAATAAACTTATAGTTTCAATGGCTCCGCATTTGCATAGTGGTGATAGTGTGGAGAAAAAAATGTATAGTGTTCTTTTGGCTCTCATACCTGCATTCGCGGTTTCGCTATATTTTTTTGGATTAGGAGCGTTGATTGTTACTTTGGTATCTGTGTTTACCTGCGTTATTGTTGAGTATGCAATACAGAGGTTCATGCTTAAGCAAAATACAACCATTTTTGATGGGTCCGCTATACTTACGGGTGTTTTGCTTGCTTTTAATCTGCCTTCAACACTGCCTGTCTGGATAGTTATAATTGGTTCGATAATTGCAATAGGAGTTGGTAAAATGACGTTCGGAGGCTTGGGTAATAACCCTTTCAATCCTGCTCTTGTTGGTAGGGTGTTTCTTTTAATATCATTTCCGGCTCAGATGACAACATGGCCAATGCCATTACAAAGATCTTATATTGACGCTGTTACAGGTGCAACAACACTTGATAAACTTAAAAATCATGCTGGTGACATACCAGATTTACTTGATATGTTACTAGGAAAGGGTGGTAGCTTGGGTGAAATTGGTAGTCTGGCTTTGATTGCCGGAGGTATTTTTCTGATTTTAAATAAGACTATTACCTGGCATATTCCTGTATCAGTTTTATTTTCTGTATTTCTTATGACTTTTTTGATTTCACTTTCTGATGTTGTTACATTCAACGCCGGATTGTTTAGCAATGATATAATAACTGCATCAGTTTATTCAGTTTATCATCTGGTTTCGGGAGGGCTTTTACTTGGAGCCTTTTTTATGGCAACAGATTATGTAACATCACCAATGAATCCCAGAGGAAAATTGATTTATGGTTTTGGTATTGGCATCATTACTGTTTGTATAAGACTTTTCGGCTCATACCCTGAAGGAATATCATTTGCAATTTTGATAATGAATGCAGTGACTCCATTAATTAATACATATGTTAAACCAAAAAGGTTTTCAAAACCACTATGAGAAAGCTGCAATCTTCATTTTTAAATATGGTTTTAGTGCTGGGTGGTATTTCAGCATTTGCCGCAGGTGCTCTTGGAGTTGTCAATGAGTTGACAAAAAATCCTATTTTAAGAGCTGATGCAATAGCAAAGGAAGAAGCTATTAAAAATGTATCTCCACAATTTGATAATTCACCTCTTGATGATAAATTTTTTGTGGTAACAAACGAAGGTGACAGTCTTGTATGCTATCCTTCTAAACTTAAGGGTGAGACTATCGGATATGCAATTGAGACTTATTCTGATAAAGGATATTCTGGTGAAATTAAGTTAATGGTTGGATTTGATTCAGATGGAAAATTATTGAATTACTCAGTTTTAAGTCATAAAGAAACTCCCGGATTGGGTTCGAAAATAAGTGAATGGTTTAAGGGGGATAATAAAAAACAGAATATTCTGGGACTTAATCCATCTGAAGTAAGTATGAAAGTTTCAAAAGATGGCGGTGATGTAGATGGCATTACTGCTGCGACTATTTCGTCAAGAGCTTTTTTAGAAGCTGTAAATAAGGCCTATTTTGCATATATGAATTACAGGGAATATGAAAAAAAGTAAATTATCCATTGTATTAAATGGGATATTAAAGGAAAATCCCATTTTTGTACTACTGCTTGGAATGTGTCCTACGTTAGGTACTACATCAAGTGCGACTAATGGTCTTGGAATGGGTTTGGCTACCTTGTTTGTACTAATATTATCAAATATGGTAATATCACTAATTAAGAACATTGTTCCAGACAAAGTGAGAATACCAGCTTACATTGTTGTAATTGCTGCATTTGTTTCTATTCTGGAAATGTTGATGAAAGCGTATTTGCCTTCACTATATTCATCTTTAGGTCTGTTTATACCTCTTATTGTTGTAAATTGTATAGTTCTTGCCAGAGCAGAATCGTTTGCTTCTAAAAACAGTATAATTTCATCAGGTTTTGATGGTCTGGGTATTGGACTTGGTTTTACCTTAGCACTTACTGTTTTAGGTAGCACAAGAGAATTTTTGGGCACAGGCAAAGTATTTAACCACAGCATTTTCCCTGAGGAATACGGTATGATTATTTTTGTTCTGGCTCCTGGTGCTTTTATCGTTTTGGGATATCTTATTGCAATTTTTAACCGCTTTAATAAAAAATCAGCATGATATACATTACAATTTTTATAGCTGCTGTTTTTGTAAACAACATTGTATTGTCTCAGTTTTTGGGAATATGTCCGTTTCTGGGTGTTTCAAAAAAAATCGAAACCTCACTTGGCATGTCCGGTGCCGTTGCATTTGTTTTAACTCTGGCAACAATAGTAACATGGTCAATTTACACTTTCCTGCTAAAACCATTCCAATTAGAATTCTTACAAACTATTACTTTTATTTTAGTAATAGCAGGTCTGGTTCAATTAGTTGAAATTATTTTAAAAAAAATATCACCAACCCTGTATCAGGCTCTTGGAGTTTTTTTACCTTTGATCACTACAAACTGTGCAATACTTGGAGTTGCAATTTTGGTAGTACAAAAACAATACGACCTGTTACAGTCAACTGTATTTGCTTTTTCAACAGCAATTGGTTTTGGTTTGGCACTGATTATTTTTGCAGGTCTGCGTGAACATACAAATTATATGAAAATACCTAAAGCAATGAAAGGTATGCCTGTTGCACTAATTATGGCCGGTTTGCTGGCACTTGCATTTATGGGCTTTTCAGGGATAGTATAAAAAAACAAATATGAAAGAATTAATTTTAGTTACAGGTGGTACAGGTTATATAGGTTCTCATACAACAGTAGAACTTGTGGAAGCTGGTTATGATGTAGTAGTTGTAGATAACCTTTCAAACTCCAATGCTGGCGTTATGGAAGGTATCGAAAAAATTTGCGGTAAACAATTACCACTCGAGATTTGCGATTGTAATGACTATGATGCAATGAAAGCCATATTTGAGAAATATGGTAAAATCAGCGCTGTAATACACTTTGCGGCAAGTAAAGCTGTTGGTGAGTCTGTTAAAAAGCCATTGATGTATTATGGAAATAATCTGGGATCGCTAATAACTATAATGAAATTGATGGATGAATACAAATGCAAGGCCTTTGTTTTCTCTTCATCATGTACTGTTTATGGTCAGCCTGATGTATTACCTGTCGATGAAAATGCATCCGTAAAACCTGCACAATCACCTTATGGAAACACTAAGCAAATTGGTGAGGAAATAATCAGAGATGCAGCTTTTGCAGGATTATCATATAAATCAATTTTACTGAGATATTTCAATCCGATAGGGGCACATCCTTCAGGAGAAATTGGAGAATTACCTCTGGGAGTACCTCAAAACCTTCTGCCTTTTGTTACTCAGACAGCTGCAGGCATCAGAGAAAAGCTTAGTGTTTATGGCAATGATTATAATACGCCTGACGGGTCTTGCATAAGAGATTATATCAATGTTGTAGATTTAGCAAAAGCACATGTTATTGCCATGAAAAGAATGCTAGAAGGCAAAGCTGAAAAAGATGTCGAAGTATTCAATCTTGGAACCGGTAAAGGATTGTCTGTACTTGAAATAATTAATATATTTCAGAAGGTTACAGGTGTAAAACTAAATTATGAAATCGTAGCCAGAAGAGAGGGTGATATAGAGCAAATCTGGGCAAATCCTGATTATGCTAACAATGTACTTGGGTGGAAATCAGAAAAGACTGTAGAAGAGACATTACTTTCTGCATGGAAATGGCAGGAAAAATTAAATCAATTGAAATGATTTTCATAAAGCCTCGCAAATGCGGGGCTTTTTTGATATAACTTGTAAAAGTTATTAAAGTCATTTACAACATTAACGTTTACTTTTCTGCTTGCCCATGCTTGTCTCTGTTTGAAGCTCAAAGGTGTCTTAATATCTATTGTACTGTCTCTTTTTGAGTATGCTTTTGCAACATATTCATCGCATGCTGCATAATTAAATCTTCTTCTTTTAATAAGGTTAATAAGGTGACCATTATCAAAAACCCTTACCTCTTTAATTTCAATACTATCACTAATTTCTTCAGCCAGATTCCTTAGTCTGACAATATGAGGAGAGCCTTTTGGAATACAAATTTTCTTACCAGATAATTTTACCTGGTTTCTGATGAAATCTTTGCTTGAAGGTTCGTTTCTTTGTACTAGTAACAAACGGCTGTTATACAGCGGTTCTGAAAATAAAAAATCATCTCTGAATTGATTTAATGCAGGTAAAGGGCAAGCTATAAAGTCGCATTTTCCACTTAAAAGCATTTTTTTTCTCTTACTGAAGTCTGGTTGAACTATATATATTAGTTCCAGTTTGTTGTATTTTGCATATGCTTTTGCAACCTCATAATTAAATCCAAACATTAATGAATCTTCTTCACAGCAGACTACTAGTGATTTTTTCTTTTTCAAATCATTTAAAGACAGTTCTTTTTCATTATGGTTTTTGATATTATAAAAAAAACCGAAACCAATCCAGAAGGCAATAAAAATTCCGAATAGTAAATATGTCAGTTTTTTCCCATTATTAATCATAGAAGTTCCAGGATAAGCCAACTCTTAGAGCTGCAGGATTAAGAGGATAATGTGGAGTTGAAAAATAATTCGGATCAGCAAAAAACCTGCTTAAATGAGAATACATAACAAAAAATCTCATCCTTTTAAGGTGGAAGTTACCGTATGCATTCATGTATGGATAGTTGCCAATTTTAACATTCTGCTGAGTATAGAATTGCCCTGTTGCTGGCATATAGGAATTAGCATAATACTCACTAAAATACCTGCAATCAACTCCCAGGTAAGTAGTAAGCACTTTACTTAAAATGGTTTTTATATAAAGATTTGAATATATCGACAATGTTGGAAGTGGTAGTCTGAGATTATCACTTGATACCTGATAAACTATATCGTTATCCCAGTGTAAAATACCCAAGCGCAGTTTCTGATTAAGGTTTGCAGATAAAACCTGAGTGCTTCCATCTATTTGTTCAGGTAATGCTGAATTATTAAAGTAAACATGATTGGTTAGATTTTCGACCATCAGTTTAAACTTAAATCCAAGCGCAGGTATATCCAGATTTCCTGAAAGGTTGGTGATATATTCGTTTTTAAAATCATTATTCCAGATAAAGTGATTAGAATAATAATTTTTTATAAAAAAGTCAGGATTTGAGTTTCTCAAAAATCCTTTTGCATTTAAATAAACTGGTTTATTAAATATTTTAAACTCTGTATTGATATCTCCTTCAATATTGAAATCTCCAATGTAATCGCCCAAAACACATATTTTAGCTAAAGCTGAATAAGTTAATATTGAGCCCTGTCTTTTAAACAGCTCGCCACCAGCCCATATATTACTTTCATTTTTATGAGATATACCTGAAAAAACATTTGTGGTATCTTTAAGTTCTGCAGTCGGAGAGTAGTAAGAATATTTACTAAAGTCATGTTCTATAAAACCTGACAGTCCCATTTTTGCCCATTCATGAAATCCTTCCTTAAGTGTGATGCCCAGAGTATTTCTGATATTTAAAACAGCAGAGCTGTCAGCAGTATATTTATTTGAAATATATGCTGAGTCGTAATACTGTCTGTTTACAGATTTTGAATAATAACTTTTGCGGTTTCTGTCTATCATAAGTGTGTGAGTAATACTGGTTACGGGAACAAACTCAGTCTTTAGGGTATCCTGTTTGTTTTTTCTGTTAAAACCAATATTATACTTGTGATTCAAAAAAACCTGTTGATTGTTTATAAGACTTCTGGCATCTGACAGAAATACAGGTATGTTTAAACTTTCATATTCTTTTAAACCACCGCTCATTAACAGAGGTTGAGTAATATATCTATCATCAGTAATACCTCCATTTTCGAAATGTTCTATAAAATTAAAAGAGGTTTTAAAGAATGCTTCGTATTTTGGGCTGATATAATTTGAAAAGATATTAGCTAGTTTGCTTCTTGAAGAACTTCTGTTATAATAACCTCTGGAATAAAGTATTTCGTAATCTGCACCAATATTAAATTTCTTATTTAAATTGCCTGTAAAAGTGAACTGGAAATCTTCTTCCTGCGATTTGTCATCACCGGTAGTTGTAAGATATTTAATGTTTGAATATAGTTTGGTTGTATTAACAAAGATAAAATCCTCAGGATATTTTATCCAGTGTTCGTAAGGCTTCATAAACAAAAAAGAACTCTTATTGGTTCTGTCTGCGTAAATGTGCGATATAAATGGAGTTGCAAAACTACCATGATGACTGCCGGCAATAGTGGTTAATCTTTCAGGCAGACTGTTGTTTTGAAAATTGTAAGTTACTGAATCAAAAACAGCGCTGTCTTTCTCAAACAAGATTCCTTTTAGTTTGAAAGAAAGTATTCTCAGAGTATCAGTGCCAGTGCTTTTATCAGTAGCTGTTGCTTCCTGTTTAAAACCACTCTGCTGAATATCCTGTCCCGTTTGATCCTGGTTTTTAGGCAGGAATTGTGCTGATGCAAAGTTTATATATAATACTAAACTAAAAATGATAGTAACTATTCGATTGAAACGCATACAGTCAAATGTATTTAAGCCGCAAAGATACAAATTGAAAAGTTATTAGATAGAGATAATCAAAAAGTAAAATGTATTTTTGTTACATAAAATATGTGAAAAATGGATGCTGAAAGCGAAATCAAAAAGTTAAGAGACATACTCAACAAGGCTAATCATGAGTATTATGTATTATCATTTCCTACAATATCAGATTTTGAGTACGATAAGTATATGCAGGAACTTATCAGGCTCGAAGCACAATATCCTCAGTTTAGTGATGAAAATTCTCCAAGTCAAAGAGTTGGAAATGATACCAGTCAGGGATTTATTCAGGAACCGCATAAATATTCAATGTTGTCTCTTAGCAATACATATACAGAAGGAGAAGTCAGAGATTTTTGCGAAAGAACCAGAAAGGCATTAAATGAAGACTTTAATCTTGTTTGCGAACTTAAATTTGACGGTACTTCTATTTCGCTGACTTATAAAAATGGAAGACTTTTAAAAGCGTTGACCAGAGGAGATGGTGTAAGTGGTGATAATGTAACTGAAAACGTTAAAACCATAAAAAGCGTTCCTCTTACTTTATCAGGAAGCGACTACCCGGATGAATTTGAAATAAGAGGAGAAATTTTAATGCCCTGGAAAGTCTTTGACGAATTAAACAAAGAAAGAGAAGCACAGGAAGAGCCATTGTTTGCAAATCCAAGAAACGCAGCCTCAGGTACTCTAAAGCTTCAAAATTCATCTGTTGTCGCTGGTAGAAAACTGGACGCATTCTTTTATTATATTCTGGGTGATAGCTTGCCATATTCCTCACATTACGAGAATCTTATGAAAGCTAAAGAGTGGGGTTTCAAGATTTCTGATACAATTAAAAACTGCACATCAACTGAAGAAGTATTTGAATATATAAAGTACTGGGATACAAACAGAAAAAATCTGCCTGTGGCTACTGATGGTATAGTTATTAAAGTTAACTCTTTAAATCAGCAGATGAATCTTGGTTTTACTTCTAAATCACCAAGATGGGCAATTGCTTATAAATTTCAGGCTGAAAGAGCATGCACCAGACTTAATTCGGTTTCATTTCAGGTGGGCAGGACAGGTACAGTAACACCTGTTGCAAATCTTGACCCTGTATTGTTGTCGGGAACTATTGTTAAAAGAGCTAGTCTTCATAATGAGGATATAATAAGATCGCTTGATTTGCACATTGGAGACATGGTTTATGTTGAAAAAGGAGGTGAGATAATACCTAAAATAGTTGGAGTTGATACCGATGCCAGATTACTGTTGGGAGATAAAGTCAGATTTATTAAATATTGCCCCGAATGCAAGACTGAATTAGTCAGACTTGAAGGAGAATCAGCATGGTATTGTCCTAATCAAAATGATTGCCCACCCCAAATTAAAGCCAGAGTAGAGCATTTTATCAGCAGAAAAGCCATGAACATAGAAGGTCTGGGTACAGAAACCGTTGATGCTCTATTTAAGTCAGGAGTTGTAAATAAGCCTTCCGACCTTTACAAATTGCAGGCACATACGCTTTCAAATATGGAAAGACTGGGTGAAAAGTCAGCTAAAAACATTCTTCAGAGTATAAGAAAATCTAAAGATGTTTCCTTTGAAAGAGTTCTTTTTGCTTTAGGAATAAGGTTTGTTGGTGAGACTGTAGCAAAAAAAATTGCCAGAAGTTTTCATTCCATGGATGCGCTTTCTGTAGCAAGTACTGAACAATTAACTTCGGTCGATGAGGTTGGTATAAGAATAGCCGAAAGCATAAAAAGCTATTTTGATTCAGATTTAAACAGGCATCAGATAGAAGAACTTAAAAATGCCGGTTTAAAAATGCAGATTGACGATGAAGAAATAGAAGGTAAAACCAATATTCTTGAAGGTAAAATATTTGTAATAAGTGGCACATTCACAAGATATTCAAGAGATGAATATAAAGCACTAATAGAAAAAAACGGAGGCAAAAATTCAGGTTCTGTATCTTCAAAAACCAATTACATTCTTGCAGGAGATAATATGGGCCCTTCAAAGCTGGAAAAAGCAAAATCATTGGGTGTAAAATTGATTTCTGAAGAAGACTTTTTATCAATGATAGACATTTTTTAATACACCGTCGGATTTTATTGTATTTTTAGTACTTTTGTGAGCAATTCAATTGCCGGATCAAATGACAAACTCAAGACTTAAAGGGATGGGAGTGGCTCTTATCACTCCGTTTAATAATGATGATAGTGTAGATTTCGAATCTCTGGGACGACTTGTTGAATATCAGATAAAAAATGGTATCGATTATCTCGTCGTATTAGGGACTACTGCAGAAACCGCAACTCTTAGCGAAGCTGAAAAAAAGGAAGTTAGTTCATTTGTTATTGACAAAGTGAACGGTAGAGTTCCCATAGTTCTCGGAGTAGGGGGTAACTGTACACGCGCCGTTATTGAAGAACTTAAAACAAAGGATTTTACCGGAGTAGATGCAATTTTGTCTGTAACTCCTTACTATAACAAACCATCTCAGGAAGGTCTGTATCAACACTATTCAGAAATTGCTAAAGCAACAAATCTGCCAATAATACTCTATAACGTACCAGGCAGAACAGGTGTAAATATGACTGCCGAAACAACATTGAGATTAGCTCGTGAGTTTCCCGGTATAGTTGCTATAAAAGAGGCTTCAGGAAATATTGCTCAAATGGATGAAATCATTAAAAGCAAACCTGAAAATTTTCTGGTTATCTCCGGAGACGATGGCATTACATTCCCACTTATAACACTAGGTGCAGTTGGAGTTATTTCAGTAATTGGTAACGCTTTCCCCAAAGAATTCAGTAAAATGGTCAGACTGGCGCTTGCCGGAGATTATGAGAAGGCATTAGAAATTCACCATAATTTTACAGAATTATTCAACCTCCTTTTTGTGGATGGCAATCCGGCAGGTGTAAAATGTATGTTGAACGCTATGGGCTACATTAAAAACAAATTAAGACTCCCCTTAGTTCCTACCCGTATTACGACATACGAGAAAATCAGAAAAGTATTAAACGATTTGAATACAATGTATTAAATACATAAATATGAATATTTCTTATAATTGGCTGAAAGAATTTGTGGACTTTAAATACAGTCCTGAAGAAACCGCCAAAATTCTTACATCAATCGGATTGGAAAATGGTCCTGTTGAAGAAGTAGAAACAGTTAAAGGAGGCTTGAACGGATTGGTTATTGGTGAAGTTCTTACATGTGAAAATCACCCGGATTCTGATCACCTTCACCTTACTACAGTTAATATTGGTCAGGGCGAACCATTAAAAATAGTATGTGGTGCACCTAACGTTGCTGCAGGACAAAAAGTTGTTGTTGCTACAATAGGAACTGTGCTTTATAGTGGCGAAGAATCTTTTACCATAAAAAAATCAAAAATCAGAGGACAGGAGTCTTTTGGAATGATTTGTGCTGAAGATGAAATAGGTATTGGTACAAGTCATGAAGGAATAATTGTTTTGCCTGAAAATGCAGTAGTCGGAACTCCGGCTAAGGAATACTATGGCATCAACTCAGAGTTTATACTTGAAGTTGATATAACTCCAAACCGTGCAGACGCAGCTTCTCACTTTGGTGTTGCTAGAGATTTAGCAGCATATTTAAATCAAAATGGTGGTAATGTGATTTTAAGAAGGCCATCAGTTGATTCATTCAAATCTGATGATAATTCTTATACTGTAAAGGTTGAAGTTGAAAACACTGAAGCTTGTCCCAGATATGCAGGAATCACGCTGACAGATATTAAAGTTGCGGAGTCTCCCGAATGGTTACAAAACAGGCTTAAATTAATCGGATTGCGCCCAATAAATAATGTAGTTGATATTACAAACTATTTACTACACGAAACAGGACAGCCACTACATGCCTTTGACGGTGATAAAATAAAAGGTGATAAAATCATTGTTAAAACCGTTGAAAAGGGTACAAAATTTAAGACATTAGATGAGGTTGAAAGAGAACTTGATTCAAATGATCTAATGATTTGCAATGCTGTTGAACCAATGTGTATTGGCGGTGTTTTCGGCGGTTTCGATTCCGGAGTATCAGAAGGTACAACTAAGATTTTTATTGAATGTGCATATTTTAACCCTGTTTCTGTAAGAAAAACCGCTAGAAGACATGGTTTGAATACCGATTCCTCATTCAGATTTGAAAGAGGTATAGACCCGGATAACACCATCTATGTACTTAAAAGAGCTGCAATGATGGTTAAAGAACTTGCTGGCGGAAAAATCTCAAGTGATATAGTTGATATTTATCCAAACAAGATTGAAGGGTTTAAAGTTAATCTTTCACTAGATAAGGTTAATAAGCTTATTGGTAAGAATATAGAACGTGAAAAAACTATTTCAATTCTTAAGTCTCTTGAGATAGAAATCGTTTCAGAAAGTCAGGATGAATTAGAATTATTAATTCCTGCTTATCGTGTTGATGTGCAAAGAGACGTAGATGTTATAGAAGATATTCTAAGAATATACGGATACAATAATATCGACTTTACCGATAGTGTGAAGTCTTCAATTTCTTATTCTGTAAAACCTGATAGTAATAAAGTTCAAAATCTGATTTCTGAACAACTTACAGCTAGCGGTTTTAATGAGATATTAAATAATTCACTTACTGCAAAAGCTTACTACAAAGATTTTACTTCATTTAAAGAAGAAAACTGTGTACAGATTTTAAATCAGCTCAGTAACGATTTGGCAGTAATGAGACAGACTTTATTGTTTGGCGGGCTTGAAAGTATTGCATATAACCGAAACCGCAGAAATCAGGATTTGAAATTCTATGAATTCGGTAACTGTTATCATTTTAATGCTGAGAAAAAGTCGGAAGAAAAGACCTTATCTGCTTATTCTGAAGAGATGCATTTAGGTATGTGGATGACTGGCTATGCTAATGAGCAGATTTGGAATAAGCCATATAATAAACTAAGCTATTATGATTTAAAAGCTTATGTTGAAAGTATTTTGAGCAGACTTGGTATTGGCAGGGAAATGCTGGTTTTAACAGAGGCTGAAGATGACGTTTATTCTCATTCACTTACATACTCTCTTAAAAACGGAAAGCTATTGCTGACTTCAGGTAGTATAAGGAAAAGTATTTTAAAAAGTTTTGATATAGACTCTGAGGTTTTTTATGCTGATATATTGTGGCATAATCTTTTGAACGCCAACAAAAAGAGTGTTGTTCAATTCTCTGAAATATCACGTTTCCCTGAAGTAAGAAGAGATCTTGCACTGCTTATTGACAACTCAGTGCACTTTGCTGAGATTGAAAAACTTGCATTCTCTACAGACAGGAAATTGCTTAAATCTGTTAGCTTGTTTGATGTTTACGAAGGAAAGAACTTACCGGCCGGAAAAAAATCTTACGCTGTAAGCTTTATTCTGAAAGATGATAATCAGACTCTTACTGATAAGCAGATAGACTCTGTTATGGAAAAACTTGTAAAAACATACGAAAAACAATTGGGTGCTTCATTAAGATAATGCCCTTTTTAAAAAGATAAAAAACTGAATATTTATGGGAAGAGCTTTTGAATACCGTAAAGCAAGAAAAATGAAGAGGTGGGGCAATATGGCCCGTATTTTCACAAAGTTGGGTAAAGAAATATCAATTGCTGTAAAAGCATCGGGTCCAGATCCTGAAGCAAATCCTAGACTACGCGTCCTTATGCAGAATGCCAAAACTGCAAATATGCCTAAGGATAATGTAGAAAGAGCTATAAAAAAGGCTATTTCTAAGGATTTTGCTGATTACAAGGATATGGTTTACGAAGGTTACGGTCCTTTTGGGATTGCAATATTGGTTGAAACTCAAACAGACAATCCAACCAGAACAGTTGCAAATGTTCGTAGTGCTTTTAATCGTTACGGAGGTTCTTTAGGTACAACAGGTAGTTTATCCTTTATTTTTGACAGAAAATCAGTATTCAAAATTACTCCAAAAGAAGGTCTTGACATTGAAGAATTTGAACTTGAAGTCATTGACTATGGTGCAGAGGAAATTGAAATGGATGAAAATGAGATTGTTATCTATGGGCAACCTGAAGATTTTTCAAGAATTCAAAATTATCTTGAAGAAAATGGATTTGAGATTTTATCTGCTGAATTTGAGCGGTTTCCTAATGATACAAAAGATTTGGATGCCGAACAAAGAGCTACAATTGATAAGTTAATTGAAAAACTTGAGGATGACGAAGATGTTGCAAATGTTTATCATAATCTGACTCCTGTTGCTGAAGAGGAATAAACGTTAAAATATTGCCATGGCAAAAATTAAATTGCCTCTGCTACAATAAAATTGCTACCGCCAACGAAAATCAAATCGTTTTGGCGGTAGTTTTTTTTAGCCTCATTTATTGCAAATTCTACGCCAGGGTAAGTGCTTCCATGCAATCCAAATTGTAGTGCCATATTCTTCAATTCCTTTTCATCCAGTGCTCTGGGAATACTCGCTTTTGTAAAATAATAAACGGCGTTTTTAGGTAACAAACTTAGTACCTTTCTGATATCTTTATCATTAACCATACCAATTACAAAGTGCAGATTATTGTATGAGGTTTCAGACAGTTGTTTTACAACGTATTCAATACCAGCTTCGTTGTGAGCTGTATCACAGATTATTAGTGGATCATTGCTAATTGTTTCCCATCTGCCTCGGAAATTAGTATTCTTTACGACTTTTGATAATCCGCTTTTAATTAAATTGATATCTGTTTTTATTCCATGATTTTTAATAACTTCCAGGGTCTTAATGACTGTACCTAGATTTTCTTTTTGATATAATCCTTTTAAATCTGTTTCCAGATTATTTATTTCGCCGGCAAAATAAATATCAGAATTTCTTGCTTTAGCGGTTTCGGAGAAAACATCTTTTACTTTACCTTCTGCCTTTCCGATAATTACAGGAACTCCGTTTTTAATTATGCCTGCTTTCTCAAATGCGATTTTTTCAAGATCAGATCCTAAAAGATACATGTGATCAAAGCTTATGTTGGTAATTACTGACGCTATAGGATTTATTATGTTTGTACTGTCCAGTCTTCCGCCTAATCCTACTTCAATAATGGCTATGTCAACATGATTTTTACTTAACCAATCAAAAGCCATAATTGTAGTCAGCTCAAAAAAAGAAGGATTTAAATCTGACGGCAATTCTTCAATGCTCTTTTTTACAAAATCAACTACACCTGACTCTGATATCATCTCACCATTTATCTTTATCCTTTCTCTGAAATCTTTGAGGTGAGGAGAAGTGTATAGTCCTGTTTTATATCCGCATTCCTGTAAAACGGATGCCAGCATATGCGAAACCGAGCCTTTACCGTTTGTACCGCCTACATGTATAGTAAGGAACTTTTTATCAGGATTTCCTGCCCACTGGTTTATTATGTTTGTTCTGTCAAGTCCGGGTTTGTAGGCACTTTGCCCATCTCTCTGGAAAACAGGTGTTTGAGTGAAGAGGTATTCGGTAGCTTCTTTATATGTCATTGTCGTATAAATTACAAACTGCAAAGTTATGTCTGTTTTTATAAAAACAATTACTTTTGCTGCAATTTATAAAATATGGAACATTCTTATTTGGGCGAAATTGCTGCTTTATCTGTTTCAATTTGTTGGGCAGTAAGTTCAACAGTATTTGAAAAAGCAGGAAAAATTGCAGGATCACTTAATGTTAATTATATCAGACTATTTCTGGCTTTTATTATGCTGGGCATTTTAGGTTTGTTTACTAACGGCAGCTTTTTTCCTGCAAATGCCGGAAGAGATCAGTGGATATGGTTATCTGTATCAGGATTTTTGGGCTTTTTTATAGGAGACCTCTTTTTGTTTCAGGCATTAACTATAATAGGAGCAAGGTTATCTATGGTCGTAATGACATTTTCTCCTGCTTTGACAGCATTAATTGGTTTTGTGCTTTTAAAAGAAGAACTTATGCCAATACAGATACTGGCAATTTTTATGATTATTGCAGGTATTTTAATGACATTTATAGGGCGCGAAAACAAACATTTTAAATTTAAAATGTCATTTAAAGGCTTTATGCTGGCAGTTGGAGGAGCATTAGGACAGTCATTCGGTCTTATTTTCAGTAAAAAAGGAATAGGGGACTACGATCCTTTTGCAGCAACTCAAATCAGAATTATTACAGGTTTTATTGCTTTTACTATTTTGATTTTAGTTTTAAGAAAGTCCGGGTCAGTTTTAAAAACATTTAAAAATGGAAAATCTATAGGTCTTATTTCAGTTGGTTCATTTTTTGGACCTGGAGTAGGAGTAGGTTTGTCAATGGTAGCAATCTCACTTACCGAAACCGGAATAGCATCAGCTCTTATGGCTCTTACACCTATAGTCTTGTTTGTTCCGTCAATTATTAAAGGGAGAAGGATAGCTACTAAGGAAATTATAGGAGCATTCGTATCGGTAGGTGGAGTTATTGTGCTGTTTTTATAATTTTTTAAAAATATAAATCTTCATATTCTTGTATATTTGCAGGGTATATTTAAATAAAAATTTTTATGCTAAAGCGCTCATTTTATTTTATATCGGTTCTCATTTTATCTTTAGTGCTGTTTTCCTGTTGCAAAAGCAATAAGGATGCTTTTAATAATGCCTACAAAAGAATGAAAGAAAAAAATGAAGATACACAGCTCGATTTAAAAGCAAAGACAGCTTCAAAAGTTTCTAATGAAGTAATGATGAATTATAAAGATACAAGTGCAGTACACCCCCCTGAGGTTGTAAATCTTGTAGCCGGAGAACCAATCAACTTCTCAGATTACAGCATTGTTGCAAAAAGCTTTATGAATAAAACCAATGCAAGAAGTTTTCATGGTAGAATGGAAGACGATGGTTATCCTGCAGTACTGATTCAGAACGAAGAATTAATGTACAGAATTGTAATCGCATCATTCAAAACTCAGGAAGAAGCCAGAAAAAAGCTTGATCAGGTAAGGACACTGTTCCCTGAAGCGTGGATTTTGATCAGAAAGTAATTATTTTATTTCTCCGAAATCCTCAAGATGCTCATCTACGTATTCTGCTATTTTTAGAGTACATTCTTCTTCAATTTCGAAAAACCTTTCTTCAAGCTCATCAAATGCCTCGAATTTCTCGTACATAGCGTGAAATTCGTCGTCATTTGTTTCTGCTTCAAGCTCAGCAGAGTGCTTATCGTAAATTTCTTTAGCTTTATAAACTAGTTTTGATAGTTCTTCAACACCAAATAATCTCAAAGCTTTGGCAAAAGGATTTTTAAAAATAAAACCTCCATATCCGTTTTGGATTAGTTGTACAAATCCACCCTGCATTACTTCATCTCTAAAAAAGTGATATGCAAGCAAACTGTTTTGCCAACCATTAAGGCTGCTCATAACAGATGCATCAAGAACTCCATCTTTACTTTGTTTAAGAAAAGCTTCAATAAAGACATTCAGAAATGCATCGGCATCTATTTTGCCGGCTTTTTCCAATTCGGTGGAAGATATTACAATACTCATAATTTGAGGTTTCTATATTAAGATATGCAAATATAGGAAAGTTTGGCCCGAAAATGATAACTTTGTACCATCAAAATAAATATGGATAAATTAAGGTTTTTAAGTTTAGGTAGTGGGAGCAGTGGTAATTGTTACTATTTTGGAAACGCATTTCAGGGTATTCTGATTGATGCAGGTATTTCAGCAAGGTCAGTAAGAAAAAGTTTGAGAAATATTGGTGTTGACCTTTCACAGTTGTTAGGTATTTTTATATCACATGATCACGTTGATCATATTAAATCAGTCGGAACATTTGGTGAACGATTTAGTATACCTGTATATGCTACAGCTAAAACTCACGGCGGAATAGATAGAAACTGGAGTGTTACTCAAAAACTTAATGGTTGCAGGAGATATATAGAACCAGGGCAACCAGTACAGATAGGCGACTTTGTAATAACACCCTTTGAGGTTTCACACGATGCAAGTCAAAGTGTATGCTTTAAAATTACATACAAAGACCACAATGTACTTATAGCCACAGATCTTGGCTATGTAAATGAAGATGTAAGCAAATTAATTTCAAGTTCAGATATAGTGATTCTTGAAGCAAATTATGACTTTGAGATGCTCAAAAACGGTAGTTATCCCTATCCTCTCAAGCAAAGAATTGCAGGACTTGCAGGCCATTTATGTAACAGCGAAACCGCTAATGCATTGGCCGAAAACTGGCATGAAGGCTTAAAATACATTTTTTTGTGCCATTTAAGCAAAGATAATAATCTGCCTGATATAGCATTAAAGACTGTTTCAGACCAATTGATATCAAATGGAATAAAAATTTCTGATGAAATTATTATTCAGGCTCTGAACAGATACGAGCACGAACTTGTTATATTCGAAAAAAACTAAATGAACCCATTTTCTCAGGAGGCAATAGTTATTATAATTGCAATAATTGTAATTGCTTATACTTTAATACTGATTGTTAAACGATTATCAGGACTTAAAAAAATCAGTTCACAAAAAAACAATAGTAATCCTTGTGAAGGCTGTGACGGATGCTCATTAAAGAATGAGTATAAGCAAAAAAATGGCTCCAACACTTGCCAATAGAGTATTTATTTATATCTTTGCACCCGCAAAACACAAGGTACCTTGGCCGAGTGGCTAGGCACCGGTCTGCAAAACCGTCTACGGCGGTTCGAATCCGCCAGGTACCTCAAGTTAAAAAAAGCTATCAGAATGTTCCCCGAACTTACTGGTAGCTTTTTGTATTATTAGATATTTTCATTATGTTTGTTCCCCCCTGATTTTAATTTATCATGAAAAGCAGCATAAGAATTATCAAAAAATACAAAAAAAACAAAGAGGCTATAAAGTGGAAGCAATATCTGCTTGATGCTCTCATGGAGAACTTACCCGATTCAATTTATTTTAAAGACCTCTCAAGCAGATTTGTAAGAATAAGCAAATCAATGTCTGAAAAATTTAATCTTGAAAGTCCTGAAGATGCAGTAGGAAAAACCGATTATGATTTTTTCAAAAGAGATCATTCACAGGATGCATATCTCGACGAACAGGAAATAATCAGAACCGGTAAACCCATTATTAATAAAGAAGAGTTTGAAACATGGCCTGACAGACCGGCCACCTGGGTTTCATCAACTAAGATGCCGCTATATGATGATAATAATATAATTATTGGCACTTTTGGTATATCTCACGAAATTACAGAAACCAAAAGAATACTTCAGGAAATTGAAAACCGGTTATTGCTATTAACAAAGCCAATTTCAGAAGATGACAAAGTTTCATTTTATGACCTGTTTAATCTGAAGCAAATACAGG
>CAZFUO010000005.1:0-14808 GCA_964522065.1 uncultured Bacteroidales bacterium
ACTACTGAAAAAGACAGTATGAGGTTTAATGAAAACCCCCTTTTTGAAGATCTAAAAAAATACATTTTTTATCCTGAAATAGAAATTGGATTTCCTGAGAATCAGGAGTCTGAATTTAAAAGTAAAATCATTGATTATGTACGAATTAATAAACGAAACCGCTAATTGGTTAAAGCAAAGAATGATAAATAAACCTGAAACCGCAATTATTCTGGGTACAGGTTTGGGAGAACTCGCAAATGAAATAACTGACAAACAGGAAATACCATATCCTGAAATTCCAAATTTTCCTATTTCGACGGTTGAGGGTCACAGTGGCAAACTTATTTTCGGCAAACTTGGAGACAAAGATATAATGGCCATGCAGGGGCGGTTTCATTATTATGAAGGATATGATATGCAACAAGTTACATTTCCGGTCAGAGTTATGAAGGCTATTGGAATTAAAACTTTGTTTTTGTCAAATGCTTCGGGAGGTATGAACGATGATTTTGAGGTTGGTGATTTGATGATGATTACCGATCATATTAATAAATTTCCTGAGCATCCATTGAGAGGAAAAAACCACAATGATTTAGGACCGAGATTTCCGGATATGGGAGAGGCTTATTCAAAAAGGCTACAAATTAGAGCTGAGGAGATTGCGAGAAAATTTGGTATTAATCTGAAAAAAGGAGTTTATGTTGGAACAAGTGGTCCGACATATGAAACTCCTGCTGAATATAAATATTTCAGAATAATTGGAGGCGATGCTGTTGGTATGTCAACGGTTCCTGAAGTTATTGTTGCGAGACATGCCGGAATGGAGGTTTTTGCGATTTCTGTAATAACTGACATAGGCATTGAAGGAAAGATTGTAGAAATTACTCACGAGGAAGTTCAAAAAGCAGCTTTGGGAGCACAGCCAAAAATGACGGCGATAATGAGGGAGTTGATTAATGGTTGATAAGTTTATTAGTTTATAAGTTTTAGGTTTTATATGAAAAGAACGGAAATTGCGGAATTTGGTGAGTTTGGGCTTATTAAACATTTGACAAAAGATCTTGTCGATGCTAATGAGTCAACAGTTACAGGTGTGGGAGATGATGCTGCCGTACTTGACTATAAAGATAAGGAAGTACTTGTTACTTGTGATATTCTGCTTGAGGGTATTCACTTTGACCTGACTTATACGCCAATGAAGCATTTGGGCTATAAATCAGCTATTGTAAATTTTTCGGATATTTATGCAATGAATGGTAAACCCAAACAGCTTATTATAGCTCTGGGTGTATCAAAAAGGTTTTGTGTAGAAGACCTGGAGGATTTTTATACAGGACTACGTCTGGCATGCAGTAATTATGGTGTTGACATAGTAGGTGGTGATACTACTTCCTCTTTGACCGGACTGACAATAAGTGTTACATGTATAGGTGAAGTCGAAAAAGGCAAAAAAGTGTTGAGAAGCGGAGCTGTTGAGAATGATCTTATATGTGTTTCGGGTGACTTAGGAAGCTCTTATATGGGTTTACAACTGTTGGAAAGGGAAAAAAAGATTTTCAATAATGACTCAGAGGCTAAACCAGATTTTACAGGTAAAGAATATATTATCGAACGTCAATTGAAACCTGAGGCCAGAAAAGATATAATTGAAATGTTGGAATCAAAAGGAATTGTTCCGACATCAATGATTGATGTCTCTGATGGCTTATCGTCAGAATTACTTCATATCTGTACTAGCAGCAATTGTGGTTGCAATATTTACGAAGATAAAATTCCTATTGATTATCAAACAGCTGTACAAGCAGAGGAAATGAATTTGAATCTCACAACCGTTGCCTTAAATGGTGGAGAAGATTATGAATTGTTATTTACTGTTCCACTATCTATGCACGAAATTATTCAGGAAATTAAAAGTGTAAGGGTAATCGGTCATATTTGCGCTCTCGATAAAGGCAGAAGATTGATAACACGTGACGGTACTGAAATTGATATTATTGCTCAGGGTTGGAAGTCATTCTAACCAACATTGCATAAATAACCCGATTTTTTGAAAATAAATGCAAATTTATTTGGCTTAAATAGTCATATTGGCTACTTTTGCCGAATATTTGCATTTTTATTCACACAAAATCGTAACCGGGTAAAACATGAAGGATAAAATAAACAGACTTATTCTCATTAAAGACTTGATTAGAAACAACAAAATTGGTAGTCAGGAAGAATTACTTGCTCTATTGCAAAAAAATAATTTTGATTTGACGCAGGCAACTCTTTCAAGAGACCTGAAACAATTGAAAGTTGCTAAAATGCCGGATCATGAAGGAGGATATATATATCTACTACCTGAAGATGCCGGAGTAAGCAGACAAAGCTGGAACCGCACTAACGATAATGCCAGATATCCCATTAGCGGATTTTTGTCAGTAGATTTTTGTGGCGTTTTTGCTGTAGTTAAAACGAAACCGGGGTATTCAGGTAGTGTTGCTGCTGATATAGACCAAAGGGCTTCTGCTGAAGTGCTGGGAACAATAGCAGGAGATGACACAATATTGATAATACCCAGAGAACATGTATCGAGAGCCGACCTGCTGAGAGCACTTTCGGATATATTACCGATACAATAACATATTAACCCCCCTTCTCAGGGGAATTTCTTAATTCCGAATTATTTTATTGAAATGGACAATGAAATTGAAGTATTGATAGCTGATGATTCACATGTAAAGTATGTCGATACAATACTCGAGACTATTGCTAATGCTGCAAAAATAAGGGGGACAGGTATTGCCAGGAGAACTCCTGAATATCTAACTCAAAAAATACTTGAAGGTAAAGCCATTATTGCACTTGATAATGATGTATTTGCAGGATTCTGCTATATAGAAACATGGGGTAACAAACAATTTGTTGCAAACTCTGGTTTGATTGTAGTTGAAAAATACAGAGGTAAGGGGCTGGCCAAAAAGATTAAGAATATGGCTTTTTACCTTTCGAGATCACGTTTCCCTGAAGCTAAACTTTTTGGTCTTACTACAGGAGCCGCTGTAATGAAAATAAATTACGAACTTGGATACAGACCGGTTACTTATGCAGAGTTGACTGATGATGAATCATTCTGGAAAGGATGTCAGAGCTGTGTAAATTATGACATATTGCAAAGACAAAACAGAAGGTTTTGCATGTGTACAGCAATGTTATACGATCCAAAAGAACACGAAAAAGATAATAAATAAATTACCATATTATGAAAGAAAAAGTTGTATTAGCATTCAGCGGTGGTCTGGATACTTCGTTTTGTGCAAAATACCTTTCAGCAGAGAAAGGATATGAAGTTTATACTGCAGTTGCAAACACGGGCGGTTTCACAGAAGAAAACCTGAAAACAATTGAAGAAAATGCTTACAAACTGGGTGCTGTAAAACATGTGGCACTTGATGTTACCAAAGATTATTACGAAAAGAGTATTAAGTACATGATTTTTGGCAATGTCCTCAGAAATGGTACGTATCCAATTTCAGTTAGCTCTGAAAGAATATTTCAGGCAATAGCTATTATTGAATATGCAAAAGAAATTGGTGCAACTTATGTTGCACACGGATCGACAGGTGCAGGTAACGACCAAATAAGATTTGACCTGACTTTTAATGTACTTGCTCCTGAAATTAAGATACTTACCCCTACCCGTGATATGATTCTTACAAGAGAGTACGAAATAAACTATCTTAAAGAGCATGGATTTGAAGCGGACTTTAAAAAGATGGAATATTCTATAAATAAAGGGCTTTGGGGCACTTCTATTGGAGGAAAAGAAACTCTTAAATCGAATCTGACACTACCCGAAGATGCATATCCATCACAAATGACAGCTGAAGGAGAAGAAACTTTAACTATTGACTTTGAAGAAGGTGAGATTAGTGCAGTAAACGGTGAATCTTTTAATGACAAAGTTAAAGCTATACAAAAGGTTGAGGAAATTGCTTCTAAGTATGCTGTAGGAAGAGATATGCACATTGGTGATACTATAATTGGAATAAAAGGTAGAGTTGGTTTTGAGGCAGCAGCTCCTTTAATTATTATAAATGCCCATAAAATGCTTGAAAAACATACTTTGACAAAATGGCAACAATACTGGAAAGACCAGATTGCCAATTGGTACGGAATGTTTTTACACGAAGCTCAGTACCTTGAACCGGTAATGAGAGACTGTGAGGCTTTTCTTGAAAGTAGCCAGAAAAGTGTTAGCGGTAAAGTATATATTCAGCTCAAACCTTACCATTATGTATTAGTTGGTATTGATAGCAAATTTGATCTTATGAAATCTGAATTTGGAGAATACGGGGAAACTCAAACAGCATTTACTGCTGAAGACGCAAAAGGTTTCACTAAAATCCTTGGAAATTCTATAAAGATTTATCATTCAGTACAAAAAAAGAACGGAAAATAAGTAATATGATTAAAGCAGGTGTTATTGGAGGAGCCGGTTATACTGCGGGTGAACTTCTTAGGATTCTTATTAATCACCCTAATACAGAAATTGTTTTTGTAAACAGTTCAAGTAATTCGGGTAATCCTGTTACTGATGTTCACAGTGGTTTGATTGGAGAATGCGATATAGTTTTTACAGATGAGCTACCTTTAGATAAAATTGATGTCTTATATTTATGCTCTGCTCATGGCGACAGTAAAAAGTTTTTAGATTCATGCAGCATTCCGGCCAATTTAAAAATTATTGATCTTTCTACAGATTACAGAGAGAAAAGAGATGATCATGATTTTGTTTACGGATTGCCGGAAATAAATATTGAACAGATTAAAAATGCTTTGCACGTTGCCAATCCGGGTTGTTTTGCCACAGCGATTCAGATGGCAATATTACCACTGGCAAATAATGGTCTTTTAAAAAATGAGATACATGTAAATGCTATAACAGGCTCGACCGGTGCTGGTGTAAAACCAAGCTCAACATCACATTTTAGCTGGAGAAATGATAACATCTCTGTCTATAAGGCTTTTACACATCAGCATCTTATGGAAATAACACAATCAGTAAAACAGCTTCAGAAAGACTTTTGTCATGACATTAACTTTATACCTGTAAGAGGAGACTTTGCTCGAGGTATCTTTGTAAGTGTTTATACAGATTTTGAGGGTAGCATTTCTGATGCTGAAAAATTATACGAAGATTTTTACAAAAATGCTGCTTTTACTTTTGTTACAAACAAAAACATCGATCTGAAACAGGTTGTAAATACAAATAAGTGTTTACTTCATCTGGAGAAGCACGGCAAAAAATTGTTGATTTTATCTGTAATTGACAATCTGCTTAAAGGAGCCTCAGGTCAGGCAGTACAAAATATGAATATTATGTTCGGACTTGATGAGAAAACCGGACTGAATTTAAAACCTATTGCATTTTAAAAATGAAACTCTTTGATGTTTATCCACTTTTCGACATAAATATTGTCAGGGGTGAAGGTTGTCATACTTATGATGACAATGGCGTAGAGTATCTTGATCTATATGGTGGTCATGCTGTAATTTCGGTTGGGCACTCACATCCTGTTTATGTAAAAAGAATATCTGAGCAAGTATCAAAACTGGGTTTTTATTCAAACTCTGTTGTTAATCAACTTCAAACTGAATTTGCTGAAAAACTTGGCAAGGCTTGCGGATATGAAGATTACAGCTTTTTTATGATAAATTCAGGAGCTGAAGCGAATGAAAATGCACTAAAACTTGCATCATTTCATACGGGAAGAAAAAAAGTAATAGCCTTTAAAAAATGCTTTCATGGCAGAACTTCAGCAGCTGTCAGAGTTACAGATAATCCAAAAATTGTAGCTCCAATTAATGAAGGCATTGAAGTTGAGTTTTTTCATTTAAATGATATAAATAGTGTAAAAGCAGCTTTATCATCAGAAGAAATTTGCGCTGTAATAATAGAAGGAATTACTGGTATAGGCGGCATTCATGTTCCTGAAAAAAACTTTATGCAAGATTTGCAAGCAGCTTGTAAGGACACTGGTACATTATTGATACTTGATGAAATTCAATCAGGATATGGAAGGTCGGGGAAGTTTTTTGCACATCAGCATTTTGATATAAAACCTGATTTAATCACCGTGGCAAAGGGTATTGGAAATGGTTTCCCAATGGGCGGACTTCTGATAAGCCCGGAATTTAAAGCTGTCTACGGAATGCTGGGTACAACATTCGGTGGAAATCATCTTTCATGTGCAGCTGGTCTTGCTGTTCTGGAAATAATGGATAATGAAAAATTAGTTGAAAATGCAGCTAAAGTCGGAGATTTTCTGATCACAGAACTTAAGAAAAGGAGCAAAATCAAAGAAGTAAGGGGTCTTGGATTAATGATAGGTCTTGAATTTGAACAGCCTATTAAAGAAATACGTCACAAACTCTTATTTGAAAAGCATATCTTTACTGGAGTAAGCGGAACCAATGTAATCAGGCTGCTTCCACCTTTAAGCCTGACTATGGATAACGCAAAACAATTTTTAAATAGTCTTGACGAATTACTATAAAAAATAAAGCCATGAAAGTAGCTATTATCGGAGCAGGCAATATGGGCGGTGCCATAGCCAGAGGTTTAATAAAAAGTAATAAGATAAATGCAGAAGATGTAACTGTAAGCGATATAAACACCTCAAATCTTGAGAAAATAAAAAGCTTTAACAGTGGAATTGTCTGTACACAATCAAATAAGGATTGCGTAAAAGACGCTGATATTATTATACTTGCAGTAAAACCATGGTTTGTAGAAGTTATTGCAGGAGAATTATCAGGCGTGCTTGATTATGATGATCAGATAATTATTTCAATTGCTGCAGGGGTTTCAATAGAAAAACTAAGAGCATACTTTAATTCAAGCAAAGGAAAACTTCCAATTTTGTTTAGAGTTATACCAAACACAGCAATTGATGTACTGGAAAGTTTTTCATGTGTCTCTTCTTTTAATGCAAATACAGAACAGGAAGACATAGTAGTTGGGTTGTTTAACGAAATGGGTAGTGCACTTTTGGTACCTGAATCTCAATTAAACGCATATATGTCACTTGCATCCTGTGGTATTGCCTATGCTTTCAGATATATCAGAGCTGCATCAATGGGTGGAGTTGAAATGGGTATTTACCCCGAAACCGCAAAAGAGGTTGTAATGCAAACTCTTAAAGGTGCAATTGCATTACTTGAGGCAAATAAATCTAATCCGGAATCTGAGATTGATAAAGTAACCACACCAGGTGGAATTACAATTAAAGGATTGAACGAGATGGAACATTCAGGTTTTTCATCAGCAGTTATAAATGGGCTGAAAGCTAGCTTTTTAAAATAAATGGGCGATTATAAATTTAAAAGAATAGCGGTTAAGGTTGGTAGTAATGTTCTTGCAGGAAAAAATGGTGAAATTGACACCGACAGAATCGCAAAGATTGTTGACCAGGTTGCCACTCTTCAAAAGGATGGTGTAGAGATAATTCTAATTTCTTCAGGGGCTGTAGCCTCCGGAAGAAATGTTGTTAAAACGTCCAGAAAATTAGACCCTGTAGATCAGAGACAATTATATTCGGCTGTAGGTCAGGCTATTCTGATTAAAAAGTACTACGATTTATTCGGAAAAAATGATATTATCTGCGGACAGGTATTAACAACAAAAGAAAACTTCAAAAGCAGAAGGCATTATCTTAATCAGAAAAACTGTATGACTGTAATGCTCGAAAACGGAGTCATACCTGTTGTTAATGAGAACGATACAATATCTGTAACAGAGCTTATGTTTACTGATAATGATGAACTATCAGGTCTGATTGCAACAATGATGAATGCCGAAGCATTAATTATTTTGAGCAATATTGACGGAATTTATAACGGGGACCCCAGCGATAAGAAATCTGAAGTAATCAGGGAAATCAGCCCAAAAACAGATTTGAGAAATTTTATTTCTGCAGGAAAATCTTCATTTGGCAGAGGCGGAATGCTCACAAAATCTAATATTGCCAGAAAAGTTGCAGAAGAAGGAATTGAAGTATATATTGCAAATGGTAAAAAAGATAATATTATAACTGACCTTCTTGATAAAAATAAAGACACTTTATGTACCCGCTTTATAGCAGATAAAAAAACATCATCTGCAGTAAAAAAATGGATAGCCCATTCTGATGGTTTTGCAAAAGGTGAAATACATATAAACGAAGGCTGTTTTAATGCCCTTAATAATAAAGATGCTACAAGTATTTTACCTGTAGGAATAACTAGTATTGAAGGTGAATTTGAAAAAGGTGATATTGTAAGAATTTTCGATAATACTGGCAATCAGATAGGTGTAGGAAGGGCTCAATACGGTAGTCAAAGTGCTAAAGATATAATCGGAAAGAAAGGTGAGAAACCGCTAATACATTATGATTATCTTTATCTTGATTAGAAATTTAAGAATATGGATCTGAAAGATATATTTAAAAAAGCAGGTTTAGCTGCAAGGACACTTCCTTTTGTCAGCGATGAAACTATAAATGCAGTACTTCAGGAAATAGCTGATGAAGCAATTGCAAATATGTCAGTCATTCTTGAAGAAAATAAAAAGGATCTCGACCTTATGGACATCAAAGATCCTAAATATGACAGATTAAAGCTGACCGATAAAAGAATTGAAGATATAGCAGGCGATATTAAAAATGTAAGCAGGCTTAAATCTCCTCTGGGAAGAATACTTGCCCAAACTACCAGACCTAATGGTATGACGCTCACAAAAGTAAGTGTAGCATTCGGAGTAATTGGTGTAATCTATGAGTCAAGACCAAATGTAAGTTTTGATGTATTTTCTTTATGTCTCAAATCGGGTAATGTTTGTATTCTTAAAGGTAGTAAAGATGCACACAACTCAAACCTCGCAATTGTTTCTATAATACATAAGGTTTTAAATAAATTCGGATTAGATACTGCCATTTGTACATTATTGCCTGCAGACAGAGATGCTACAACTCAGTTGCTAAATGCAGTTGGAAAAGTTGATTTAATAATACCAAGGGGCAGTTCGGGATTGATTAAATATGTTAGAGACAATGCAAGGATACCAGTTATTGAAACCGGTGCCGGAATATGTCATACTTATTTTGATAAAACAGGAGATTTAAAAAAAGGAATTGACATTGTTTTTAATGCTAAAACCAGGAGAGTCAGTGTTTGTAATGCACTTGACTGTCTTGTTATTCACAAAGACAGATTAAATGATTTAGCGGTTTTATGTAAAAAACTATCAGAGAAAAATGTAGAGATTTTTGCAGACGAACAATCCATTTTATTTCTAAAAGGTAATTACCCCGAACAACTTTTGAAAGCGGCGGTTCCGGAGAGTTTCGGAACTGAATTTTTAGACTATAAAATGTCTGTAAAAACTGTTTCAGACATAAACGAAGCTATTGATCATATTTCTAAGAATAGTTCAAAACACAGTGAATGCATCATAAGCGATGATAAGGAAATATGTAACATTTTTGAGCAATCGGTAGATGCAGCCTGCGTTTATACAAATGTCTCAACAGCATTCACTGACGGAGCACAATTTGGGCTTGGAGCTGAAATTGGTATAAGTACTCAAAAACTTCATGCAAGAGGGCCTATGGCACTTGAAGAACTGACTACCTATAAGTGGTTGGTGAGAGGTGAAGGACAAATAAGGGAATAGAAATTATTGATATTTTTTAATAATGAAAGAAGTTCTGGTTGAGATAATTACAATTGGTGATGAGATATTAATCGGGCAAATTGTTGATACAAATTCTGCATGGATGGCTGTGCAACTTAATTTATCGGGATTTAAAGTTAAGCAAATAACCACGGTATCTGATAATGAATCGCATATTATCAATGCTCTTACACTTGCACTAAGCCGTGCTGACATTGTACTTATGACAGGAGGTTTAGGACCGACCAAAGATGATATCACAAAACAAACACTTTGTAAATTTTTCAACACTCAGCTTGTTTTAAACCAAGATGTTATAGATAACATCAATGAAGTCCTTTCACACAGGCCAGGAGCTCTGAATCAACTTACATATTCTCAAGCTTATGTTCCACAATCTGCTGAAATAATACAGAATAAAAGAGGAACCGCACCGGTCACATGGTTTAATACTGAAAACAAAGTTGTGGTATCAATGCCCGGAGTACCTTTCGAAATGGAATGGGTAATGGAAAATGAAATTATACCCAGGTTGGAAAAGAAGTTCAGTACACCCTCGCTTTATCATAAAACAATTATTGTTTATGGTATAGCAGAATCATCTTTAGCCATTAATTTAACAGAGTGGGAAAACAATCTTCCTGACTTTATAAAACTTGCTTATTTACCATCTCCCGGGCTGGTTAAACTAAGACTGACCGGCATTCACGATGATATTGAATTTCTTAAGAATATCATTGAGAACGAAACCGCTAAACTTAGAGAAATACTCTGTGAATCAATTCTTGCTGAGAAAGATATTCCTGCTGAAAAAATAATTGGAGAACTACTTACAGACAAAAAGATGCAGTTGGTTTGTGCAGAGAGTTGCACAGGCGGTAATATTTCTCATTTACTGACTACTATACCCGGAAGTTCGGCCTTTTTTAAAGGTGGTGTAGTTGCCTATAGCAACGAAGTCAAAAAGCAGATACTGGGAGTAAAGCAAGAAACACTACTTGAAAAAGGAGCAGTAAGCAGAGAGGTTGTAGAACAAATGGCCATAGGGGCATTAGAAAAATTTGACGCAGATGTAGCTGTTGCAGTATCGGGTGTAGCAGGTCCTGATGGTGGTAGTGAGGAAAAGCCTGTAGGAACTGTTTGGATAAGTGTTTGCACAAAAAGTGATTTAATAAGCAGACAGTTCTCTTTCGGGAAACTACGTATCAGAAATATAAATATGGCAAGCTTATCTGCATTTGCAATGATTAAAGAAATTTTAGACAAAAAAATATGAGACACTTCACTAATGTTAAAGATTTAGGAGATTTAAATCAGGCTGTAAAAGAAGCTCTTGAAATAAAGAAAAACAGATACGCCTGGAAGAGTCTGGGAGAGAATAAAACTCTGCTTATGGTATTTTTTAATTCAAGTCTAAGGACAAGATTGAGTACTCAAAAAGCCGGAATGAATCTTGGTATGAATACCATGGTGCTTGATATCAATCAGGGCGCCTGGAAACTCGAATCAGAAAGAGGAGTAGTTATGGATGGTGACAAACCCGAACACATACTTGAGGCTATTCCTGTTATGGCAAGCTATTGTGATGTAATTGGTGTTAGATCATTTGCCAGATTTGAAAGCAAAGAATTTGACTACAATGAAACAATACTTAATCAGTTTATTCAATACTCAGGTAAGCCTGTTTTCAGTATGGAAGCGGCTACAGGTCACCCACTACAGAGCTTTGCTGATTTGATTACAATTGAAGAGTACAAAACCAAAGCCAGACCAAAAGTAGTATTAACCTGGGCACCACATCCTAATGCTTTACCGCAAGCGGTTCCTAACAGCTTTGCAGATTTCATGAACGAAGCAGACGTTGACTTTGTGATAACTCATCCTGAAGGCTATGAACTTGATAAAAGATTTGTCAGAAATGCAGTAGTAGAATACGATCAGATGAAAGCTTTTGAAGGGGCAGATTTTGTTTATGCTAAAAACTGGGCAGCATATAATGACCCCAATTATGGAAAAATACTTTCAAAAGACAGATCATGGACAGTTAGTAGCAGACAAATGGCAATAACTGACAATGCAAGATTTATGCACTGTCTTCCTGTTAGAAGAAACATGATAGTTACTGACGATGTGATTGAAGGAGAAAGAAGTATAGTAATACCTGAGGCTGCAAATCGTGAAATTTCAGCACAGGCTGTAATTAAACGCATATTGGAGGGTTTATAAATTAAGCTTACCTTTGCGCGAATTAAAAAATCAACTATGGATACAGTATTAAGCGGCATTCGTTCTACAGGAAATCTCCATTTAGGAAACTATTATGGAGCATTAAGGAATTTCATCAGAATGCAGCACGAAAATAATTGCTATTTTTTTATTGCAGACTATCATTCATTGACCACACACCCCGATCCTGCTATACTGCATGATAATGTGAAGGCTATTTTATGTGAATATCTTGCAGCAGGAATTGACCCTGAAGTTGCAACTATTTACGTTCAAAGTGATTTAAAAGAAGTTACAGAACTTTACCTTCTTTTGAACATGCATGCATATATGGGTGAACTTGCAAAAACCGCTTCTTTTAAAGAAAAAGCAAGAAAGCAACCTGAAAACGTAAATGCAGGTTTGCTTACCTACCCTACTCTTATGGCTGCTGATATTTTAATTCATAATGCAGATAAAGTACCGGTAGGTAAAGATCAGGAGCAACATCTTGAGATGACAAGAAAATTTGCAAGAAGATTTAATAACTTTTATGGAGTAGAGTATTTTAAAGAACCTCAGGCATACAATTTTGGTGAAGACCTTATAAAAATACCCGGACTGGATGGTAGCGGAAAAATGGGTAAGTCTGAGGGCAACTGTATTTATCTGTGTGATGAGCCAAAAGTTATAGAGAAAAAAGTAATGAGGGCTCTTACAGACTCAGGTCCAAAAGAAATGAATGCAGTAAAACCTGATTACATTGAAAATCTATTTACAATAATGAAAGTAGTATCTTCTGCTGATACATATGACTTTTTTCAGAACAAATGGAATAATTGCGAAATACGTTACGGCGATTTCAAAAAACAACTTGCATCTGATATAATCTCTGTTACAAATCCAATCAGAGAAAGATACCTGGAATTAATTAAGGATGAAGATTACTTACACAAAGTTGCGGTTAATGGTGCTGAAAAAGCCAGAGAAAACGCAAATAAAGTGATGAAGGGTGTAAGAGAAATTATGGGATTCAGAACTTTTTAAAAAATTAAAGCTTCCCTGTTGTTGTTACAATTTCCTTTAGAAATTCATATTTACTTTCAATAGAATTATATTCCGAGATAGATTTCACTTCGCTGACCTGTCTCGGAATTTCTATTTCCGGATTTAAAAAGTCAGGAGCAAAAACCTTAAAATAATCTGCCAGTTGCAAAAGTCTTGATACTGTTATCTCAACCTTGCCATTCTCGATTTTAGAGTATGTTGTAGGGGAAAAATTAAGATCATAAGCAACATTTTGTTGTGAATAACCTGCAAGTTGCCTTACTCTAAGAAGTTTGAGCCCTATCTCTTTTTTAAAATCATTATTTGATCTCTCCGCTGACATTTTATGGTTATTATTATTTGTACCAAAAATATAAAGGTATTTAACCCTTAACAATTCCGTACAGGAAATAATATTTCCTCTGGAGAATATTATTTTCGTTTAAAGAAAGTTTGTGTGCATATATGCAACAATATTCATTTTAATGAATAATTTTTTCCTGATGTGAAAAATTATTTCTTCTAAATAAATATTCTTTTTATATGAGAAAGTTTGTGAGTATAAACAGAAAACTCCCGGGAGTAAATACCATTAAGATCGAGGCGGTCAATATGCACATTGCCTGAAGAATGAATTATTTTATTATCGCCCAAACAAATACCAACATGTACAATTTTTCCACTTTCATTTGCGAAAAAGGCAAGGTCTCCCGTTTTAACTTCGTCAAATCCAACATCTATACCATGAGCTATTTGTTGTGAAGCATCTCTTGGGAGTGATATACCTAAAATTGAAAATACAATCTGAACTAAACCAGAACAGTCAATTCCCATAAGAGTCTTACCTCCCCAAAGGTAGGGAGCATTTAAAAATTGCATAGCGACTTCAGAGATATTACATCTTGATATTTTTGAATCACTTTTTAATACAACCTTTTTCTTTACAATCTTAAATCCATCAAATTTTGGAATAAAAAAATTTTCTGAGCTTTCATCTTTGTACAAAATACTACCTGCAGGAATGTGCAAAAAAATATCTTCTTCTGGTAAGAAACACTCATTTACAATTTTACTACAAATGAAAGGTGAATAACCTGACAGAAAATCGTCTGAAAAATCCGGGATTAGATTCAGCATTTTTGTAGAACACCAACCGGTATAATTATCATTTAAGACTTTAACCTCAGACCAATTTTCAGACTCCTTAAGTAATAAGAACTTTTCTCCAAACAGCATTTGTGTAACCATTTCTGACTTCTCAGAAGGTTGAACCCTAAGGGGAACCAATGGCTTAAAACAAACACCTGATATCATAGTTAAAAACGGTTATTCAATTCTAAATCGGTCAAAAGATAAGAAATAATATTACCATCAGGAGTATATTTTTTATCCTGACATTCAGACAAGTCAGAAATCAAAGCGTCCATTTCATCAGAACTCAGCAACTGCCCTTCACGTACGGCCAATGATTTTGCCATTTTTAAGGCAATTTTATCAGTCAACAAAGATTTATTATCCGCACCTGAATTATTGATTGAATCGATCATTTCAAGCAAGACAGGCATTGAATCTTTACCCTGTAAATCAACAGGTACAGATAGAACTTCAACCTCACCACCTGAAAGCAAATTAAACTTAAAGCCAAGTGCCGAAAGGTCTTCAGATATTATACTAAAAGCTATTTCCTGCTCTTTATCTAATTGAACAACTGCAGGGAAAAGCAAACTTTGAGATAAAGACTTCCTGTATTGTAATTGTTTTTTAAACTTATCATACAAGACTCTTATATGAGCCCTTTGTTGATGTACAAACATTAAGGAATATTCGCTCTTTAAAACTATATATTTCCTGTACAACTGAAACTTAGGGTTATCAGG
>CAZFUO010000005.1:14908-32361 GCA_964522065.1 uncultured Bacteroidales bacterium
ATTCGCTCTTTAAAACTATATATTTCCTGTACAACTGAAACTTAGGGTTATCAGGGTTCAGGTCATAATCGTCAGCAATATAACTCACATGACTGATATCAGCGGTTTCGTTATTAATTGAATCGCCTGAATTAAAACTAGTAAAGAGCGAATCCCAATCTTTTACATTAGATTTTGTAGTCGCTTTAAAAGGATTATAAGAAGCATCATATGATACTTTTGGAGCATCAACAGCTTTATCCCCTGTAAAAACTCTTATATCAGGTGCATCTTCTCTGTCAAAATCTATTGACGGAACCGCATTAAACTTACCAAGTGCTTCCCTTACCGAGGCATGTACAATTGGCCAAATAGCCTGTTCATACTCAAATTTGACTTCAGTTTTTGTAGGATGTATATTTATATCTAGACTATGCGGGTCTGACTCAAAATACAAAAAGAAAGCAGGTTGCATACCAGAAGGTAATAAAGTCTCGTATGCCTTTAAAACCGCGCTTCTGAAAAATTTGTGCTTTATAAACCTGCCGTTTACAAAGAAGTATTGCAACGGTTCTCTTAAACATGCTGCACCCGGATCACCAACGAAACCGCTAATTTTTATAAGATCTGTATTTACATCTACAGGATACAACATTTTTGTTAGTTGACCTGAAGATCTTTTTCCGAAAACAGATAAAATACGCTGTTTTACAGAAGATGGTGTTAGTTGATATATGAGCTCTTCATTATGATAAAGCAATAATTCAAGCCCGGTATTTACCAAAGCAATCTGAATAAACTCATCTCTGATGTTTTTAAACTCTTTGTTATTGTCAGATAAGAATTTTCTTCTTGCAGGAATATTATAAAATAGATTTCTAACAGTAAATTTTGAACCCTGAGCAGAGAAAGTGGGTTCTTCATTGGTAATTTCAGACCCTTCAATCTCAACTTTCCATGAAAGCTCATCAATTGGTCTTTTTGTAACGAGCTCTACATAGGCAACAGCTGCAATCGAAGCTAAAGCTTCTCCTCTGAAACCCATAGTTTTAAGATTGAATAAGTCTGCAGCAGATTTTAGCTTAGAAGTAGAATGTCTTTCAAAAGCGATTCTGGCATCAGCAGGACTCATGCCCTTGCCATCATCAATTACCTGAATCATAGTTTTACCGGCATCCTTGAGTCTCACCTCTATTCTTGATGCTCCAGCATCTATAGCATTCTCCATCAGTTCTTTTACAACAGAGGCAGGTCTTTGAATAACCTCCCCTGCAGCTATCTGATTTGCAACGGCATCTGGTAAAACTCTGATAATATTTTCCATATCAAGCTATTACTTTCCGGACTTAGGCTTAACCTTTACCCGTTTAACATCTCTCATTACATCATCTGCATTAACAGGTCTTAAAGGCTCTAGCCATTCAAATGTTTTTAAATACTTAGCATCAGGTGCTAGCATTTCGAGAGGATAAAATTTGCCTTTAGGCTGTGGCCATAAAATCAATTTCTCCATTTTTCCATCCTTCCTGAAAATAGTCATCGAACTACCTTCCATCTTGTTAAAGCCCATTATCTCGTTTTTATCATCTCTTGGTATAAAAGCAGCCTCAACATTTCCTGACAATTCGACTCTGATAACTTCAGTTGAATCAAAATAAGCTTTAATTTCTTTACCTGCAAACTGATTATACAGTGAATCGACCTCATACGAAACCGCTATCGCAGATTTCATTACATGCAATACATCAGGCTTACTGTTTTTTGTAAACATTTTCATATTTTCACCCGAAAGTTGCTGTTTTTCAGACCAAATAACCGGTAAGTTCAATAAATGTATTACAGAATCACGATCGGTATAAAATAAGGTATCACAAATACCCTGAATATCATTTCGATAGAATCTCACTCCAGCAAAGGCTTTAACAGCCCTAAACACAGAATCGGGAACAATTTTTATTGAATCTTTTACAGGAGGAGCTACTTTTGCCTGTGGTTTTAACAATGAAAGAGCTTTCACACTATCGGGTACAGCATTTAAACTGTCAGTTATTGCATTAAGTTTTACAGGAACAATTTTCAAACTATCCTTTAGAGGCAAAGAATCTTTTTTTAATTCTTTTTTGAGCTTATTTAGCGAATCAACAATCTCTTTTGGAGTTCCAAAAACTGTAAAATTGTATGTTATTAGTGTGTCTGCATGCAAGTGAAGCGTATCTTCTGAAGAATGATCAATGAATAATGCATTTTTAGTTACAAAAGCTGAGTCTTTTATTTCATCACTATATCCATAATCACCTTTCATCGTAACCTGACGAACAGAATCTACAAATAAAATATTGCCAAAACCTTCACCAAGTTTTTTTGCAGAATTATAATAAAGAGTATCTGCAACCAACCTCTTTCTCTCGTTAACGGCATACGACCTGTTAAAAAGCTTGCTTTCTTCAGTAATCGTATTGTACCATCCCTGAGATGTTACAATATAACCGCTGTCTGAAACAATATTTGTTGGACTTACAATATCAGCAACTTTTGTCACAGTATTGTAATTGAGCTTTCTGGTAGTTAAAACAAAATTGGGATTGGTTAGTTTAACATCATGCCTGAACTCTGCAAGCTTAGTATCAGAACTGTATTGACCATATTGAGAAGCCAGTTCATTAACACTATCGACCAAAAGCCCACCGTTAAAGAAATAACTTACATTTGAAATTCTGTCATAGTTAAGACTATCAGTAAAAAGAGTTACTCCTCCATTTTCCAACCTTACCTTTTCTCTGACTTTTGCAACTTTACTAAAACCCTCATAAAACAACCATGCTCCATATAAAAACAATGAATCACCCTGCTCTAGATGCACATTTCCAAAAGCATAAAGTGAATTTGTTGCCTGATATAAATGAGCAGAATCACAAAACAAATCAGCTCCTTCGTGTCTGAATTGCACATCACCTGATAATATCTGAAAATCAGGGTTTAAATATCTGTCGTAAGACAGATTATTAGCATGAACAAGGTATATTTTCTTCTTTGGATCTACTGATTGTTTATCCTTATTGTAGGTTGGCAGACTTTTCTCCAGAGGAAATGTCAATATACCAGGAGGACTTACCGGCACATTAAAATTTCTTGGATTATAGAGTTCAGGAATAAATTCTAGAGGTGATCTTAACTTTTGAGCCTTTGAATTAAAAGGGACAAAAAATAAGACCATCAGAACTAAAAACCCTGAAAATACTTTACGAAACATACATGAAAAGCCCATTATCACTTTTTAATCCAACCCGGATATTTAAATTCACAATTTTTCCAGTTCTCGCTTATGCGTACATAAGTCTTCTTTTGTTTTGCAAGAATCCAGTCTTCCAAAACCTTTTCGCTTTTTTTCTCGATTACTATATTTTTCAATAACTGAAAATCTTCATTCAAAGAAGCCCTGTGAGCTTTAGTTTTACTCTTTAATCTCACTATAGCACAAACCTCTTTATCATTGCCTGTAATCATTGTAAATGGTTTAGAAATTTCGCCAATATTCATTTCATATATAACCTTACCAACTTCCTGTGGTAAATCTTCCATTTCAAATTTTGTATTTCCTGCCTTGTAATTAATCATAAGACCACCATTATTCCTGGTTTCCTTATCTGAAGAGAAGTATAAAGCAGCCTCTTCAAACTTGATTTTTTGAGTTCTGATAAGATCGGCTATACTGTCCAGTCTCATTAAAGCTTTATTTTTTTGAGAAGCAGAAACTTTAGGTTTTAGAAGTATATGTCTGCAATTTATTCTGTCACCTCTTTTCTCAATAAGTTGAATAATATGAAAACCATACTCAGTTTCAACAATCTTCGAAACCTTTTTTGGATCGCTGAGTGAAAAAGCCACATTAGCAAACTCAGGCATTAACTGACCTTTTCCCATAAAACCAAGTTCACCTCCAACCTTAGCTGAGTTTCTGTCTTCTGAATACATAATTGCCAGAGTTGAGAAATTAGATCCACTGTTTACCCTTTCAGTAAACTCTCTTAGTCTGGCTTTTATCGCTTCTACCTCTGCTTCCTCAATTTTAGGTTCAACTTTTATTATTTCAACTTCAGACTCAGCAGGTATCATAGGCATACTATCTGCAGGAAGTGACTTAAAATACTGTCTGATTTCTGCAGGAGTTACGGTAATGCCACTTAAAAGATTTTGCTTTACCCTTGATATTGCAATTTCTTCTTTAACTTTAACACGCTGAATTTCTCTGATTTTATCTAAAGTCATCAAATGAAATTCTTCCAATTTTTCTCTCGAACCCGCTCTCTGTATAAGCCAGTTAATTCTTCTGTCAACTTCACCTACAACTTCACTGTCTGTTACTTCTATACTGTCTAAATCAGCCTGATGCAAAAAAAGCTTATTTACAGCTAACTGTTCAGGAATTATACAATAAGGATCGCCACTAAACTTAATGCCCTCAAGTTGCGCGCTTAACCTCATTTCTTCAACCTCAGAACGCAAAATCGGCTCATCACCTACAACCCATACAAGTTCTTCTACTACATTATCCTGTGCATTTACAGATGTAAACAAACAAAATGCAGCTGCAGCGACCAAAACAACAAATTTAAGTTTCATATTTTTTTTAATAAAAAATTACCTTTCCATCTTTTACAGCATTATCAAACAAATCCTGCTCATACTTCCTGAGAAATTCGGTTTTACGGGAATTAAGCAGGACATTTTTAACCATTGGTTTAATATATTCAAAAGGTGCTGTTTTACCTCTGAGAACACAATCTTTAACGTAAAGCATGTAAACAAACTCATCGTCTTTTACTTCTACAGTATTACCAGGCCTAAGGTATTGGGAAGTATTTGAAGTAATCTTTGGCATGCTTCCGGCTACCTGTGTCAGACCCTTCCAATCGTCCATAAAGTAATTATAAACAACAGCATTCTGAACACTATAAGATTCAATCTTATCTAAAGATTCAGAATTAGGCTTTCTGCACCAACGTCTCAAATCTTCAATATTCGGAGCATTTACATCTACTTTAAGAAAGACTCCTTTTAATAAGTCCTGATCTGACAGGAATCTCGATTTGTTCTCATCATAAAATGCAAGAAGTTCTTTATCAGAGACCTCGTTGCTGAATTTTGAGTTTAATACCTGCTGTTGATATTCGAAAACCAATAAAGATTTTCTATAAATCTCCACCATACTGTCTATATCAGCATTTTCAGAAACAGACTTTTGAGCCAGTGAATAGATTATCTTATCTTTAATAGTATTTGCAAGATATTCCTTTACAAAATTTGCACTATCACTGCCTATGAGTCCATCGGGCATTTTCTTTAATGCATCACTCAGCAATAACTTCTCACCGTTAACTTCGGCAAGCACAGTCTTATCGTCCTCTCTTGTCTGAATATTGCAAGAAAAGAAAAATAAAAATATCAATACAGGCCAAATAAAAAATCTCATCAGAGTATTTATAAAATCCGGCCGTAAAGATATAGAAAAAGCATCAAAGAGAGAATAACTTAATCTTTATTAACCGTATTTACAACCTCTTGGTTAATATCAACCTTATACTTAGCTCTGAGAGCTTCCAGCCATCTTTTTTCAAGATAGTTTTGATAATCGGAGATTACCAAACCTTTCACATCAGTATAGTCTTCAGGTTTGTTTTTCAGCAACTTGCCGTTTACAAATCTTACAGGTAGAGTTTTGTCCTGATTATTGGTTTTCTTCTTAAAGACTAGCGAATCTACATTTGCATTTTCTCCTTCTGAATACAAACCTCTTTCAACCTTGATCAGTATTGTTGAGTCATTATTAAAAGTGCGTTTAAGTACAATAGAAACAGAGTCAGCATTAAGTTTTTTTATCAATTTCCTGGCTGATTTTGCTGTTGCCTGGTCAGCGCAACTAATTACAAAACCTTTAAATCTTGGCTTATCCCAATTATATGATTTTTTGTTTTGTTTAAAATAGTTTTCCAGCCCTTCTGTATCTTGCGATGCTTTATCCCACACTTCACGATTACTAACTTCAAATAATAGAATTCCATCTCTGTATTCCTGCATTAAATGACCGAAATCAGGATACTTCTTTTCAAGTTTACTGTCTTCGTAGGAAATAAGAGACTCTGATACAAACTCATTATAAGCAGATTTTGTATCATTTATGCCTAGTCCTTTTGTCTTTATAAAATTAACAAAGTCTCTTTGGGTATATTCAATCCCGTCTATTGTAAACAGCCTGACTGAAGAATTTTGAATACTTTTTAAAAGAGTAGAATCATTATTTTCACTTAATCCTCTGTATGCGTTATTTACAACCGTAAGACTCTCTGAGTTAGGATTATACGAGTACTCCTTTTTTAAATTTTCTACAAAAGATTTTTTTGGTACAAGACTACGTTCATCTCTTCCGATAATCCCATTTATATCTTGTGCCATTTCTTCAACAGATGGGAAAGGTTGAAATTCTAACGCTTTTACTATATGCCAACCAAATTTTGTTTGAAATGGTTTTGAATATTCACCAATCTTTAAACCATAAACAGCATCTTCATATTCAATTGGGAGAGATCCACAATACATGAGCCCGTATTCGCCCTGATTTGCAGCTGCACTTTGATCGTCTGACTGTTCAGTTGCAAATTTCTTAAAGTCGCCACCTTCCTGCAAAGACTTATATATGTCAAAGATTGCTTTTTTTGCGGTTTCTTTTGCTTCGTTACCTGCATCGGCAGCCACCATTTTCATTATGTGCCCTGATCTGTATCGACCACCGGCCATCCTTTTAGAGTGAACCTTAACAATATGATATCCATACTGAGTCTTAAATGGTTTACTAATATTACCGGGTTCTGTATTGTAAACTGCATTCTCAAAAGGATATACATATCTGAAACCAGTTGCGAAACCAAGATAACCTCCTTCGGATTTACTTCCATCATCTGAGTTTTCTCTTGCTAACTTCGCAAAATCTGTACCCTTGATAGCCTGATTATAAATGTTGATAATTTTATTCCAGGCAATAAGAGTATCTTCGGGTGAAGGGTTTTGTTTAACAAGTACTAAGATATGACTGGCTTCAACATATTCTTTTATCCTGTTGTAAGTTTGATTGACAAGAGCAGTCCTTGCAGCCTCATCGGTAAGATATTGGCCGGTTAATTGATTTCTGTAGCCCTGAAACTCATTTTTAAAAGCGGCTGTAGTATCAAGCCCCTTACTTTCTGCCTCTGCGACTTTCAATTTGAAATTGACAAACAAATCTACATATTCATTAAGTGATTTTCTGTCAATTGAATTATTAGTATTATTCTTATTCCAGATATATTCAAATTCTGATTTTGTTATTTTCTTATCTCCAATAGTCATTATAACCGGATCGGTTTGAGAATAAGTAATATTTGCAAAAATAAGAGAGAACAATAGTAATAATGAGAATCTTTTCATATCAATCAATTTTAATTGTACGACTTAAACGTTGAATTATTAAAAAAATTGTATGTGATTTTAATCTGCTCTGCTATAATTTGGGGCTTCACTTGTTATTGCAACATCATGTGGATGACTTTCGGCAACCCCTGCTCCTGTTATTCTTGTAAATTGAGCCTCATGCAAATTACTGATATTTGCCGAACCACAGTATCCCATTCCTGAGCGTAAACCGCCTACCATTTGATAAATAACTTCAAACAGACTTCCCTTAAATGGAACCCTTGCTGAAATACCTTCGGGCACGAGTTTTTTAACGTCATCTACTTCACCCTGAAAATATCTATCCTTAGAACCCTTTTCCATAGCCTCGAGAGACCCCATGCCACGGTATGATTTAAATTTTCTACCATTGAAAATAATGGTTTCACCAGGGGACTCTTCAACTCCGGCAAGCAATCCACCCATCATTACAGAGTCTGCACCTGCAGCCAGAGCTTTAACAATATCTCCTGAATATCTTAGACCGCCATCTGCAATAATCGGTACATTCAAACCTTTTACAGCCTGAGCGACATCGTAAATAGCAGAAAGCTGAGGTACACCTACACCTGCAATAACTCTGGTTGTACATATCGAGCCAGGGCCAATACCTACCTTAACTGCATCTGCGCCTGCTTCAGCAAGCATTAAAGCAGCCTCGCCTGTTGCAATATTTCCTACAACAACATCAAGATCAGGGTAAGTGTTTTTTACCTTTTTCAAAAGATCAACTACATTTTTCGAGTGACCGTGAGCTGTATCTATAACTACAGCATCAACTCCAGCTTCTTTTAGTAATTTGATTCTTTGAAAAGAATCTGTGCCTGTACTGACAGCAGCAGCAACTCTGAGTCTGCCCTTACTATCTTTACAAGCTGATGGTTTATCTTTTGCTTTTGTAATATCTTTATATGTAACCAGACCTATCAGATGCCCTGCGTTATCAACTACAGGTAACTTCTCAATTTTATACTTTTGAAGTATTTCAGAAGCTTTTTCCAAATCTGTTGACTGTTGAGTTGTGACAAGATTATCTTTTGTCATTACATCATCAACCAACTTGTTTAAATCGAGCTCAAATCGAAGGTCTCTGTTAGTTACAATTCCGACAAGTTTATTTTCATCATCAACGACAGGTATCCCACCAATGTGATATTCAGACATGAGATTTAAACACTGACGAACTGTAGATCCTCTCTTAATAGTAACAGGGTCGTAAATCATTCCATTTTCGGCCCTTTTAACTATCTGAACCTGCTTAGCCTGTTCAGCTGGAGACATATTCTTATGGATAACACCTATACCACCCTCTCTGGCAATAGCTATTGCCAGTTTTGATTCGGTAACTGTATCCATAGCAGCAGATACAAATGGAATTCTAAGTGTTATATTTCTTGAAAATCGTGTAGAGATATCTACATCGGCAGGTAAAACATCAGAAAAGGCGGGAACCAGTAAGACATCGTCAAAGGTTAATCCGTCAAAGCGTACTCGATCGGCAATAAATGACATATGATTTGATTTTGAAATTTATTGCGCGCAAATATACTTATTTTTTCCGTATTAGTTACCCATCTCAGACAGAAACTTAATCCTAACGAGTCTGACTTCCTCCTCAGTAAAGTCCCTGCCCAATTCGTCAAGTGCTTCCTGAATGCTGTCAGATGATGAACTTTTGAAATAATCCATCAATTCTTCGATATGATCATAGTCCATTATTTCATTTAAGAAATAATCTATATTTATTTTTGTTCCTGAATAAACGATAGTTTCAATCTCATCCAATAATTCTGAAAAATCAAGGCCTTTTGTTACAGCAACATCATCAAGAGCGATCTTTCTGTCTATTGCCTGTATAATAGAAACCTTCATTTTTGATTTATTGGCAACAGTCCTTACTCTAAGATCTTCAGGACGTTCAATTTCATTTTCCTCAACATGCTTTCTTATCAATGAAAGAAATTCTTCTCCATATCTTTTGGCTTTTCCTGCACCAACACCGGGCACATTCTGAAGTTCTTCCATGTAGATTGGATATGTTGTAGCCATAGCTTCAAGTGAGGGATCCTGGAAAATTACGTATGGAGGCAGATTAAGCTTTTTAGCTATCCTCTTGCGTAAATCCTTAAGCATCGAATACAATGCAGGGTCAACAGCACATGATGCACCTCCCCTTACCGGAGCTTCTTCTTCGGCTTCCTCAAAGTCATTGTCTTCAGTAACTTTAAAACTTACAGGATTTTTCAGAAATTCCCGACCGGCAGGAGTTATCTTCAATAAACCATAGTTTTCTATATCCTTATCAAGGAATCTGCTTATGAGCGCCTGTCGAATAACGGCATTCCAAGTTTTTTCCTCTTCATCTGTTCCACTACCAAAAACCTCGAGTTCATCATGCTGATAAGATACTATATCAGCTGTACTCTTACCAAGCAAAACGTCAATTACATGATCGGTTTTGAACTTTTCTTTTAATGCAATTACTGTTTCTAGAACAGCACATAATAATTCCTTCGCTTCCACCTGCTTCTTAGGGTTTAGACAATTATCACAGTTGCCACAATTTTCTTGTGTGTATTCTTCTCCAAAATAGTGCAAAAGTAATTTTCTGCGACATACTGAAGACTCGGCATAAGCGGCTGTTTCAAGCAAAAGCTCCTTGCCAATCTCTTGTTCTGCAACAGGTTTACCCTGCATAAACTTTTCAAGTTTTTGTAAATCTTTATTAGTGTAAAAGGTAAGACAAACACCTTCTCCGTCATCTCTACCTGATCTACCAGTCTCCTGATAATAGCCTTCAAGACTTTTTGGAATATCGTAATGTATTACATACCTGACATCAGGTTTGTCAATACCCATTCCAAAAGCTATTGTAGCTACAATCACTTCAATCTTCTCTAACAGGAAAGCATCCTGCGTATCAGTTCTTACTGATGAATCCATACCCGCATGGTATGGAAGTGCGTTAATACCATTTACACGCAGAGTCTCTGACAACTCTTCAACTTTTTTTCTGCTAAGGCAGTAAATTATGCCGGATTTCCCCGGGCGCGCTTTGATAAACCTTATAATATCCCTGTCAACATTACTTGTTTTAGGACGCACCTCATAATAAAGGTTAGTTCTGTTGAAAGACGATTTAAACACTGTAGCATTGGTCATACCCAGATTTTTCTGAATATCATGCTGAACCTTTGGGGTGGCTGTAGCAGTCAATGCAATAATAGGAGCTCTGCCTATTTCATTTATAAGTGGCCTGATGCGCCTGTATTCCGGTCTGAAATCGTGTCCCCATTCAGAAATACAATGAGCTTCGTCAACAGCGAACAAAGATATAGATATTTGTTTTAAAAAATCAATATTTTCTTCCTTAGTAAGTGATTCGGGCGCCACATACAACAATTTTGTCTTACCGGAAAGTATATCCGCTTTAACCTGATCTATCGCAGCTTTGTTAAGTGATGAATTGATAAAATGAGCGACTCCATCTTCTTCACTAAAGTTTCGCATTGCATCTACCTGATTCTTCATTAATGCAATAAGAGGTGATATAATCACCGCGGTTCCTTTTAAAAGCAAAGAAGGTAGTTGGTAGCATAACGATTTACCTCCACCTGTAGGCATAAGTACAAAAGTATCATTTCCGGCTATTACATTTTTTATAATAGCTTCCTGATTACCTTTAAATGAATCAAAGCCAAAATAGAATTTTAGACTTTGTGCCAGCTGATTAGATTCTGCCATATTTTAAAACTAGACTTTATGCTGTCTTTAAACGTACCGACGAAAAAGCCTCAACTTTTTGTCTTGCATATTCAAGTGTTATCATCAGAGGTTTTTTATCTCCCGATGGAACCTCGTACATATTATCCATTATTATGGTTTCAGAAATTGACCTCAGTCCTCTTGCTCCAAGTTTGAACTCTATCGCCTTATCGACGATATAATCCAGTACTCCAGGCTCGAAACTTAGCTCTACTCCATCCATTTCAAATAGCTTTACATATTGCTTAATTATCGAGTTTTTAGGTTCTGTCAATATTTTTCTTAGCGCATCTCTGTCAAGAGGATTGAGATAAGTCAAAATTGGCAACCTTCCGATAATTTCAGGAATAAGACCAAAAGACCTTAAGTCTTGAGGTGCAATATACTGTAAAAGATTATTTCTGTCAATATGTTCTACATCTTTTGTTGCTCCATAGCCAACAACTTTTGTATTTAGCCTGTTTGCTATTTTTCTGTCAATGCCTTCAAATGCACCTCCGCAAATAAACAAAATGTTTTTAGTATTAACAGCTATCATCTTCTGATCAGGGTGTTTACGTCCTCCCTGAGGTGGAACGTTTACAACACTACCTTCAAGCAATTTCAACAATCCCTGTTGAACTCCCTCACCACTAACATCTCTTGTTATTGAAGGATTATCACCTTTTCTGGCAATCTTATCAATTTCATCAATAAACACGATGCCTCTTTCTGCTGCCGTTACATCATAATCTGCAACTTGCAGCAATCTTGTGAGAATACTTTCAATATCTTCACCTACATAACCGGCTTCAGTTAATACAGTAGCATCAACAATTGTGAAAGGAACATGAATTCTTCTTGCAATAGTTTTTGCAAGTAAAGTTTTTCCTGTACCTGTCGATCCTACCATAAGGATGTTTGATTTCTCAATCTCAACATCTTCTTCATCATCAAGCTTTTGTAACAATCTCTTATAGTGATTATATACAGAAACCGATAAATATCTTTTTGCCTCATCCTGTCCGATTACATATTGATCAAGATATTCTTTAATTTCTTTTGGTTTAGGCAAATCTTCTTTTTCTACATTAAACTTCTTGCCGGCTACAGAAGACTTCTTTGAACCTTTTATTTCACCTACCATCTCATAGGCTCTCTCCACACAATCACTGCAGATATTGCCTGTCAATCCGGCTATTAATAAGTCAACTTCATCTCTTGAACGCCCGCAAAAGCTACATTTATCCTGATTTTTTGCCATATTATTTATTACGTGTCATTACGCCATCAATCATGCCATATGCTTTGGCTTCTTCTGAGGTCATCCAATAATCTCTATCGGAATCCCTTTCTATTTGTTCAAATGGTTTACCTGAATGATCAGCAATTATCTGATAAAGTTCTTTCTTTAGTTTCTGTATTTCTCTTGCTGTTATCTCAATATCAGATGCCTGACCCTGAGCACCACCCATAGGTTGATGAATCATGACTCTGGAGTGTTTCAAAGCAAAACGTTTTCCTGTAGTACCTGCTACCAAAAGCACAGCTGCCATAGATGCAGCCATACCGGTACATATTGTAGAAACATTGCTTGAAATAAATTGCATTGTATCATAAATACCCAAACCCGCATAGACTGAACCGCCTGGAGAGTTTATATAAAGAGATATATCCTTACCTGGATCTGATGAGTCCAGATATAATAATTGAGCCTGAACTACATTCGCTGTATAATCGTCAACCTGAGTACCCAGAAATATAATTCTGTCCATCATTAAACGAGAGAATACGTCCATTTGTGCTACATTAAGCTGCCTCTCTTCAATAATTGTCGGAGATATATAGCTGCTTGTTATTTTCATATAACTATCCAGAGCAGTTCCGCTCATATTCATATGAGAAGTCGCAAATTTCCTGAAATCGTTCATAAATTAATTTATTTTGTAATTCACTTTGTTTTGAAAACCCTACTTTTTTACCTTTTCTGAAATAAGCATAAAGAACAAATTTATGAATAAAATATTTGATAGCGCAAAAAAAACGGCTGTGAATTTAATTTTCACAGCCTTTTTTTTCATTCTATTATATAATCATCCTTAAATCAAGCGTAAAGCTTATTAAAGTCTTCAATACTGATAGTCTTTTCGTTAAGTTTAATTGCAGATTTCAAATAAGTAGCAACCACTGCGCTCATAGCCTGGTCAACGATATTATTTCTTGAATCGTCTTTCTTCAACATTTCAGAAGCATAGTTTTCAAGTAAATCATCTGGAATATTCATCATTCCGTACTGTGCAAACTGAGCACGTGTAACTTTCTTAGCTGTTGCAAGCAGTTCTTCTTCTGTAACAGTTAGATTGTTGTCCTTAACAATCTGCTCTTTCATAAGATGCCATTTAAGATCTTCAATCATATTTGGCATATCTCTGTCAACATCTTCTTCAACCTGGTTTTCTTTTGTTGTCAGTATCCAGCGTTTAAGGAAAGCTACCGGGAATTCCAGTCCTGAAACCTTCTTTAAAAGAACTTCTTTTGCATCTATCATAAAGCGGTAATCGCTTTCTGGTGCAAATTGAGAAACTAATGATTCTTTTATTTTACCACGGAACTCTTCTTCTGTTGTAACAACATCTTTTCCGTAAACCATGTCAAACAACAGCTGATTTACTTCACCCTCTTTGTATCTTGTAATTTCTTTTACATCAAGAGCAAAATTGCTTTTAATATTAGCGGCTTCTTCTTTTTTGATTTTAAGAAGTGAAGCTATTTCTGCTTCAGAGTTATCGTAAGCAAGAGAAGGATTGAAAATTACTGTATCACCTACTCCCAGACCTACCATTTTAGCCTTTTCTTCATCATTCTTAAAGTATGATGGCATCAAAACCGCATCTTCTACACTTATACCTTCTACGCCAACAGTTCCATCTTCGAGGATTTCAACAAGATTGCCTTTGATTATGTCTTTTTCTTCTGATTTTTCTACCTTTTCATGAGAACCGTTACGGGCTGCCAGGTTTTTAACCTGCTCTTCAACCATAGTGTCGGTTATTTCAATATTGTAGAAAGGAACACTGTCTTTCTTGTTTAAAGTGAATTTCAATTCAGGAGATAAAGCAACATCAAAACTGAATTCAAAATCTTCCTGAGTATCAAAATTTATTTCTGCCTGCTCAAGACTTGGTAGAGGTTCGCCTAAGATGCTAAGCTTGTTATCCTTAATATAATTGTACAAAGCTTCTGAAATCATATTCTGAACTTCATCAGCTAAAACTGATTTGCCATACATCTTATTTATAAGGCTAGCCGGAACCATACCCGGACGGAAACCCGGAACATTAGCTTTCTTACGATAGTTCTTAAGGGTCTTTTCTACTTTTTCCTGATAATCTGCTTTTACAAGCTGAACCTTAATAACCGCATTTACCTGATCAATAACCTGTTTATCTACTTGCATATCAATAAATTTTTGAGCCGCAAAATTACGCTTAATCTTTTTCACGAGCAATAGTTTGTATATATATTTGCAAAAAATAAAAAACAAGATGAGATTTTCTGAAAAATCATTCTTCAACAGAGTACTTCTGTTATTATTGGTATTGGCCGGGAGTTCGGTTGCATCAACCATATTTTACGTTTTTACCATTTATCTTTTATCTCTTACAGGGCATGGCTCTTTTGACTCAATAAGCCAGAGAGCTGCAGGACATCCGGACATGATAAGAGTACTTCAGGCATTCACAACAATTTTCTTTTTCATAATTCCACCATTTTTTCTTACATATGTATATAAGGAGAAAAACAGCACTTACCTCTCATTAAAAAAACCATCGCTCAAGCATGCAGGCTTAGGCATTTTAAGTCTGATTGTAGCCATACCACTTATTAACCTACTGGTAGCCTGGAATGAAAGCATGCATTTACCAGCATTTTTATCAGAAGTCGAATTGTGGATGAGAAATGCAGAAGATAGTGCGTCCAGAATCACTGAACTTTTATTATCAGGAACCACATATTTAGATCTGGTTTCAAATCTTTTTATCATCGCTATTCTTGCCGGTATAGGTGAAGAATTATTTTTCAGAGGATTGCTGCAAAGCTTAATTACAGGACTTCTTAACAAAGAGAACCGCTATGTTATACACATAAGTATTTGGATAGTAGCATTTCTATTCAGCGCTATTCATTTACAATTTTATGGTTTTATACCAAGAATGCTTATGGGAGCCTGGTTTGGATATTTATTGCTATGGTCCGGAAGCATATGGGTACCCATTATTGCTCATGCCACCAATAACGGACTAACAGCAATATTCGGTTTTCTTGAAAATAAGGGAATTGTTATTTTAGAAACCGACATTATCGGAACCGGTAATACTTTATGGTTAAGTATACTTTCAGTTGTTTTGATGACAGGTATAGTGCTTCTGTTTAAGAAAGGTGATACCCCTGGCTCTTCAGTTCGAAAGCCCTGAAATAACTGTATTCCTCTTTTCTCAAAGGATAATCCCAGCAACCCATAGTGTGAAACATTTTTCCTCCGAAACCGCTTTTAAACCTGTAAAGCCCTGACATTGGATGAGACTCATCGCAACCTGGTGAAACACCAAACAAATCGTAAGCAACACAGCCTTTTTGTTTTGCCAGCTTAATTGCATGCCACTGCATTGCATATGTAGCCATAAGTTCTCTTTGTGAAGAAGATGATGCACCATAAAGATATGTGCCTCTGTTTCCGGTAATTACCAGAAACATTGCTGCCAATGGCACACCACAATGCTCTGCAATAAGCAACTCCACTTCTGCCGGAGACTTCGAATTATCTGCATTTGCAGTAAGTACAGCGGTAAAATATTCAGGTTTGTGAAGGTAAAAATTATTTCTGACTGCGGTTTCGGCATAAAGTTTATACCAAATATCAATATCATCTATGCCTGCAGACCTTACGCTAACACCTTTTCTGGCCGAAAGACCAATATTATATCTGGTTTTAGGTTTCATAGCTGCCAGAATTGCGGTTTCGTCGGGTTTAAGGTCGATGAATATTGTATTTGAGGGAAGTATATTCGACCCGGCCTTTTTGAAATTCCACTCGGTTGTAGTGTAGTTAAACCTGAATTCCTGTGTTGAAACATCAGGAGGACCCAGCCACATTCCATTTTCATCGTAGAAGTCATCGTCATTTGCCCACAATGACTCCCAAACTAAATCATATCGTATAAACATACAATCCTGGGGAAGGTGAGAAAGCAGGGACTCAGATAATTCTTCCAGAAAAGCCCCCTGAATTTCCTGATCGGGCTCAAGCTCAGGCCCATATGGCAAATATGCCACAGAATGATTTGAATCTAATCTTTGATTTATAACTAAAAAGTCAGAAACAATGCTGCCCTTTAGTTTGTTATTGTTGAAAATGTCCGATTTATTAACCTTAAAATTGAATGCCTCAGACTCAGTTCCCATTCTCTTTTTAACCTCAGACCAGAATGCTGTCTGTTGAATTATAGGCGTGCCGAATACCTCATCGATATTCTTTAATTCGACGTTACTTAACATTACAAAATACAACTAATTGTTTTACAAATATTTATACAACAGGATTGGCAAAGATATGAAACAAAAGCATGCGAGTCAACCTTAAATACTATTAACAGACAATTTTATGAATTAATAATTACTTTTGCAGCTGAATTATTCATGAGAACATGTTTACACTTAGAAGAGCAACAAAAAACGACATTTCAACTATAAGAGAGCTTGCTTCCGGTACCTGGTATGCAACTTACGGAGAAATCCTTTCAAAAGAGCAGCAAGATTTTATGTTTGAAATGATGTATTCAGAAGAGTCCTTAAAAACACAAATTGAAGAAAAGGGACATCAGTTTTATATTGTATTTAATGATGAAAAACCACGTGGATATTTGTCAATAGAAGTTGAAAGTGACAATCTTTTTCATATTCAAAAACTCTACGTACTACCAGATAATCAAAAGACAGGATTGGGAAGGTATTTAATTGAAAAGGCATTTGAAATATGCTGCGAACTTGCCGGAAACAAACCATATTCAGTAGAATTAAATGTAAACAGGTATAACAAAGCTGTTACTTTTTACCAGAAAATGGGTATGTATATTAAAACCGAAGGTGACTTTGCCATTGGAAATGGGTATTATATGAACGATTATATAATGAGAAAAGACTTCAACTGTGAAAACAAATAAATCAATTCAAAAGTATCTTGATATAGT
>CAZFUO010000006.1:0-31938 GCA_964522065.1 uncultured Bacteroidales bacterium
CCAAACTGATAAAAAACCTGTTTTTTGCCGGTCAAATCAACGGAACAACAGGATACGAAGAAGCTGCAGGGCAAGGAATCATTGCAGGTATAAATGCACATCAAAATTCTACCGGAAAAGAGCCATTCATTTTGAACAGAGACGAAGCTTATATTGGTGTTTTAATCGATGATCTTGTAACAAAAGGAGTAGATGAACCATACCGTATGTTTACTTCAAGAGCCGAACACAGGATACTTTTAAGACAAGACGACGCCGATATGAGATTAACAGAGAGATCATGGAAGTTGGGATTGGCAAAAGATGATAGATATAATTTAATGCTAGAAAAGCGCGATTTAATCGAAAGCGTTATTGATTTCTGCAATAACTATCCGATAAAATCAAAATTAATCAATGATGTTCTCGAGAAACTTGAAACAACACCATTAAAACAGGGAGTAAGATTAACAGATCTTATTATGAGGCCTCAGTTGAATTTTGAAAACTTAAGGCCACACATAAACGCTCTGGATAAAAAATTAAACAGTATTACTAATAGAAAAGAAGAAATTATTGAAGCGGCTGAAATCAGAATTAAGTATCAGGGATACATTGAAAGAGAGAAGGGAATTGCTGAAAAAATTCAGAGACTTGAGAATATTAAAATCTCAGGCAAATTTGATTATGACAACATCCAGTCATTAACAATAGAGGCCAGGCAGAAACTTAAAAAGATCCAACCTGAAACCATTGGGCAAGCAAGCAGGATTCCAGGAATATCTCCAAACGACATAAACACTTTACTGATTTTGCTGGGAAGGTAACATGTTCCACGTGGAACAATAAAATAAATTCAGCTTGAAACCACAACACAACATACCAGAAGCCGTTTTGGATATACTAAATCGCATTCCGGAAAATCCAGGCATTTACCAATACCTGGACGAAGATGGCATAATAATATATGTTGGTAAAGCAAAAAATTTAAAGAAAAGAGTCTCATCATATTTTAACAAAAACCATGACGACTCTCCAAAAACCAGAATTCTTGTTAGAAAAATCAGAGATATAAAATACATCGTTGTAGATACAGAAGACGACGCACTTCTGCTTGAAAATAATCTTATAAAGCAATACAGACCGAGATATAATGTAATGCTTAAAGACGATAAAACATATCCGAGTATTTGTATTAAAAAAGAACCTTTTCCCAGAGTATTTCAAACAAGAAATATTATTCAGGATGGATCAGAATATTTCGGACCATACAGTTCTGTACATATGGTAAGATCACTTCTGTCTTTATTCAGGCATTTATATCCTATAAGAACATGCAAACTATCGCTATTGCAGTCTGAAATTGCCAAAAAAAAATACAGAGTATGTCTGGAATATCATATAAAAAAATGCGAGGCACCTTGTATTGGACTTCAATCTGAAGAAAAGTATTTAAAAAACATTGAAGATGTCAGAAACATTCTGAATGGTAATATCTATAATGTAAGCAAGCAACTAGTAAACGAGATGAGATCTCTTTCTGAACAGCTTAAATTTGAAGAAGCAAATATTATAAAAGAAAAATATACTTATCTCGAACAATACAGAAGTAAATCTACAATAGTAAATACAGGTCTTCATAATATTGATGTCTTTGCCTATGACGAAATACCCTCCTCCTCTATCATAAACTACCTGGCACTTGTAAACGGATCTATAGTCAGAGGTTTCACAATTGAATATAAAAGAAACCTTGAAGAGAATAAAGAAGAAATTTTAAGTACGGCAATTTTTGAATTGAGAAAGAGATTTAACAGCCATAGTAAAGAAATAATTGTTCAATTTAATCCTGAAATACTACCTGAAGGTGTTACAGCAACTATACCTGCTAAAGGAGACAAGAAAAAGATACTAGATTTTTCAATTCAAAATGTGCAACAGTATAAAATTGATCTTTTAAAACAACAGGAAAAATTAAATCCCGAACAAAGAACAACCAGAATACTTACTTCGGTTAAAAAAGACTTATACTTAAATGATTTACCGCTACATATAGAATGTTTTGATAATTCTAATATTCAGGGAGCATTTCCGGTTTCGTCATGTGTAGTTTTTAAAAATGCTAAAGCATCTAAAAAAGACTACAGACATTTTAATATAAAAACTGTTGAAGGACCCAATGATTTTGCTTCTATGGAGGAGGTAATAACAAGAAGATATAAGAGAATGCTTGACGAGGGTGAAAAACTACCACAACTAATCATTGTTGATGGAGGTAAAGGGCAATTGTCAAGTGCTGTAAATGCTTTAAAAAATCTGAACATTGAAAACAGATTAAATATAATTGGCATAGCCAAAAATCTTGAGGAACTATTCTTTCCAAACGACTCTATTCCTCTTTACTTAGATAAAAACTCAGAAACATTGAAACTAATACAACAAATGAGAGATGAAGCTCACAGGTTTGGTATTACTCATCATAGAAATCTAAGAAGTAAAAATCAAATTAAATCTGAGCTTGATAGCATAAAAGGTATTGGGGAAAAAACAAAAATGGCTTTACTAAACAAATTTAAAAGTATAAAAAAAATCAGGGAGGCAACTCTTAATGAACTGATTGAAGTAATAGGAGAAAGTAAGTCTAAGGTAATAAAAACATATTTTGATAATCAGTAATAATGAGAGCAGTTATTCAAAGAGTAATTGAGGCTGAAGTAAATATTAACAGTGAAATATATTCAAAAATTGAAAAAGGATTGCTTATTTTTGTTGGTATTGAAGAAGCAGACGATAAAGAGGACATAAATTGGCTTACTAAAAAAATCTCAAATTTGAGAATATTTTCAGATTCAAACGGACTGATGAATCTAAGTTTGAAGGAATTAAACCTCAATATCCTGATTATAAGCCAATTTACACTTCATTCGATGACAAAAAAAGGTAACAGACCTTCATTTATAAAAGCGGCAAAACCAGAAATCGCAACACCGTTATACGAAACTTTATGCAACTCATTTAAAGTTGAAATTGGTGAAGATAAAGTAAAAACAGGTGTTTTCGGGGCTGATATGAAAATAAAACTAATCAATGACGGACCTGTTACAATTATCATAGATACAAAAAACAAAGAGTAATATATGACTATTAAAGAAGCTCAGGAGAATGTAGATAAATGGATAAATGAATATGGTGTAAGATACTTTAATGAGCTTACAAATATGGCTATTCTTACAGAAGAAGTAGGAGAAGTTGCCAGAATCATTTCAAGAAAATATGGTGAACAGTCATTTAAAACATCTGATAATGATAAAGATCTAGGTGATGAATTAGCTGATGTTTTGTGGGTGGTTTTTTGTCTTGCTAACCAGACGGGCATAAACCTTGAAGAAGCGTTTGAAAAAAATATTCAAAAAAAAACAAAAAGAGATAGTAAAAGACATAAAGAAAATAAGAAAATCAATTAATTATGGAAACAAAAATCAAAGAAATACTAAGTCAATACAATTTACCAAATGAAAATGAATTGATTGATAATCTGAGTGTTATTCAGAATACCAAAGTAATTGAAAATAAGAACTCTGATGTATTTAAAACTATGTTCAGCTTGATAGACCTGACAAGTCTTAACACAACAGATAACGAAGAGAGTATTGAGAAATTTACTCAAAGAGTTAATTCTTTTGGTGAAGAATTTCCCGAATTAGAAAATGTTGCTGCAATTTGTGTTTATCCTTCATTGACTAAAGTTGTTAGAGAAACATTGACCGAAGGAGTAGAAATTGCAGCTGTTGCAGGCGGTTTCCCTCATTCTCAAACATTTACTGAAGTTAAAATTGCAGAGACCGCACTTGCAGTTTTAGACGGAGCAAGTGAAATAGATATAGTTATTTCAGTAGGGAAGCTTCTTGAAAAAAAATACGATGAAATCATTGAAGAGATTCAGGAAATTAAATCAGCATGTAAAGAGGCTCACCTTAAAGTAATTATTGAGTCAGGTGCATTGAATATTGAAAATATCTGTATTGCAAGTATTCTATCTATGGAAGCCGGCGCTGATTTTATAAAAACATCAACAGGTAAACAACAACCAGCAGCCACCCCTATTGCAGCATGGTGTATGTGTGATATGATTTCACAATACTACAAATTAAGCGGTAGAAAGGTTGGATTTAAAGCTGCCGGAGGTATTTCTACTACAGATGAAGCTCTATTTTACTATTCAATTGTAAAAGAAAAACTAGGCGAAGAATGGCTTAATAAGGAATACTTCAGATTTGGAGCTAGTAAATTGGCAAACAATATACTTTCAGACATTCTGGAAAAAGAAACCAAGTATTTCTAAAATTTTCTGCTCATAAAGTAGTCAACACTTTTCAACATTGATGACTTATAAGAACTGTCTGAGAAACCGGACAGTTCTTCTTTTGCCAGAATACTAAACTTTTGCATTCTATCTTCTGCATAGGATACTCCTCCGGAATCGATAACAAATTTGTTGATTGATTTAAGATTTTCCCGACTGAAATTTCTGTTTCTGATTATGTTAAGAAATGGCTTAGCAGTAGATTTTTCTGCAACTCTAAGAGCATAAATTAGGGGTAATGTCATTTTTCCTTCCTTCAAATCATTGCTGGTAGGTTTACCAATCATACCTGAATCGAAGTAATCAAAAATATCATCCTTTATCTGAAATATCATCCCTAAATACTCACCAAAGTTATATAAATGTCTAACATCAGTATCTGTTGCTCCAGATGATAAAGCTCCTGCAGATGTACAAATAGCAAATGTTTTAGCAGTCTTTTTTCTTATAACATCAAAATACGCATTTTCATCGATTATAAGGCGACTTTCGTTTGACATCTGCAACAACTCTCCTACCGATAAATCTTCGGCTAATTCGGCTAATAGCAACGTAATAGCCCTATTCTCAACCTGAGCAGAAAGTAATGCAGATTTTGACAGAAAATAATCACCAACCAAAATAGCAGTTTTGTTATTCCATAAAGCTTTTACAGAAAATCCAGATCTTCTTTGAAAGGTATTATCTACCACATCATCGTGCATTAAGCTTGCAGTATGCAAAAATTCAAGAGAAGCCGCGGTTTTGATGCTGTCTATTGAAATATCGCCAAAAAGTCCAGAGGAAAGCAAAACCATAATCGGTCTTATCTCCTTACCTTTTTGAGATTTCAAATAACTTAAAACCTTGTCTAATTTAAACTGGTCCGTTTTAAGTGTTAAATCGAAAAGTTTTTCATATTGATCAAACTCCTTTTCAACGGGTTTCCGTATCTGATCTATCATAGTTGGATATTAACGTGACAAAGTTAATAAAAAAAACCTGCTTACTTTATTTTTAGTATTTTTACAAAATTATCTATAATAATATTCTCAGGCTATATAAAAAAGTTAAAACTAATATGAGTGAATCAAAAAGACTATTTCTATTGGACGCTTATGCATTGATTTACAGATCATACTATGCATTTATAAAAAATCCAAGAATTAATTCAAAAGGCAATAACACATCAGCAATTTTTGGTTTTATAAATACACTTGAGGATATATTAAAAAGAGAAAATCCTACTCATATTGCAGTTTGTTTTGACCCTCCCGGTCCTACTTTCAGGCATGAGGCTTTTGAATTGTATAAAGCACAACGAGATGAAACTCCGGAAGTTATTAAATGGTCGGTTCCGATAATTAAGGAAATAATTAAAGCATACAGAATACCAATTCTTGAAGTCAGCGGTTTTGAAGCTGATGATGTAATTGGTACTATTTCAAAAAAAGCTGAAAAAGAAGGTTATAAAGTTTTCATGATGACTCCCGACAAAGACTGTGGGCAGTTAGTAAGTGAAAACATTTTCATGTACAGGCCTAAATATGGTGGCAATGAATATGAAATACTTGGAATAGAAGAGATTAAAAACAAGTTTGAAGTTGACAATCCACTACAGATTATAGATTTACTTGGTTTGATGGGAGATAGTTCTGATAACATTCCCGGATGTCCTGGTGTTGGAGAAAAAACCGCAAAAAAATTACTTAAGGAATTCGGTAGTATTGAAAACATAATTTCAGGTATTGAACAGCTAAAAGGTAGTCTGAAAGAAAAAATTTCCGGAAATATCGAAAACATAAGATTTTCAAGATTTCTGGCAACAATAAAAACTGACGTTCCAATTGAGTTTGACGAAAAGAATCTTTTGAAAGAAGACGTAAACATAATTGAGCTTAAAACTATTTATGAAAAACTTGAGTTCAGATCTTTCATAGAAAAATTATCAAAATCAGAAAACCCAACTTCTCCGGTTATAAAAAAAACAAGTCAGGACAACAATCAGTTTTCACTCTGGGAAACCGCTGAAGAAAAACCCGTTTTGGCTGAGAAATTTGCAGGTGATACTACGTATGAAAATAAATATTCGATTCTCAAAAGCTTAAAAGATGTACCTCACTCATATCATCTAATTGATAATGAGCAACTCTTTGAAGATTTTCTGAACAAAATTTCTGACAAAAAAATTATATGTCTGGATACCGAAACCACAAACATAGACCCTATTTATGCTCAATTGGTAGGAATGTCATTTTCGTGGGAAAAAAATGAAGCATTTTACATACCATTCCCTGTTGACCAAAAAGAAAGTCAGAAAAAAATAGAAAAACTAAAAAGTATTCTTGAAAATGAAAATTTACTTATAGTTGGACAAAATCTGAAATATGACATTCTTGTCCTGAAAAATTATGGTATAAACATTAGAGGTGAAATTTTTGATACTATGATTGCACATTATCTTTTGCAACCGGAATTAAGACATAACATGGATTTCCTTGCAGAAGTATATCTTAAATATAAAACAATACATATTGAAGAACTCATAGGACAAAAAGGCAAGGGTCAGAAAAACATGAGAGATCTTAAACCTGAAGAAATTTGTGACTATGCAGCAGAAGATGCCGATATAACTTTACAACTAAAGTCTATACTTGAAGAAGAGTTAAAATCGGAAAACCTGGGATATCTGGCATATAGTGTAGAAATGCCACTGGTAAAAGTTCTTGCGGAAATGGAATATAACGGGGTTTGTCTTGATACATTTTCCCTGGCACAATCATCAGTAAATATGAGTTCAAGGCTTGCAGGTATTGAAAATGAAATTCAAAAGCTTGCAGGTATTAAATTTAATGTAAACAGTCCTAAACAACTTGGTGAAATATTATTTGAAAAACTCGAAATAGAGGGTAAGCCTAAAAAAACAAAGACCGGACAATACTCTACTTCAGAAGAAAATCTTGAATCTTTAAAATCAAAACATCCAATAATTGAATTAATTCTTGAACAAAGAGGATTAAAAAAACTACTGAGTACGTATATTGATGCATTACCTCAGCTTATAAATCCCAAAACAGGAAACTTACATACTTCATTTAATCAGGCTGTTACATCAACCGGCAGACTAAGTTCAAGTAATCCCAACCTGCAAAACATACCAATTAGAGATGAAATAGGAAAAGAAATAAGAAAAGCATTTATTCCTGAAGCAAATCAATATTTCTTTTCTGCAGATTATTCTCAAATTGAACTGAGACTTATGGCACATTTAAGCCAGGATCCTGATATGATTGAAGCTTTTAACAGCAATAAAGATATTCATGCTGCAACTGCATCAAAAATATATAAAATTCCACTCGAAGAAGTAACTCAGGATATGAGAAGAAAAGCAAAAACAGCAAACTTTGGAATTATTTATGGTATTTCTGTATTTGGATTGGCTGAAAGAATGGCCGTTTCAAGAGGAGAAGCAAAAACATTGATTGATGGATATTTTGAATCTTACCCTCTGGTAAAAACTTATATGGAGAAAGCCATAACTGACGCAAAAGAAAACGGTTGGGTACAAACTCTATTTAAAAGAAAAAGATATCTACCTGATATTCATTCTCATAATGCTGTTGTACGGGGTTATGCTGAAAGAAATGCAATAAATGCTCCTATTCAGGGCGCTGCTGCAGATATTATAAAAATAGCAATGGTTAACATTCAAAATGCAATTGAAAAAAATCAATTGAAATCTAAAATGATTCTTCAGGTGCACGATGAATTAAATTTCACGGTTCCTAAAGACGAACTTGAAACACTTAAAAGTATAGTTGTTAATGAAATGGAATCAGCTGTTAAGTTAAGCGTACCTCTAAAGGCAGATACCGGATATGGACTCAATTGGCTTGAAGCACACTAAAATTGAGGAATTTTTAGTACTTTTGCAGCCCGTAATTTAAACTAAAAAGAATGGCCTTACAATGTGGCATAGTAGGCTTACCAAATGTTGGTAAGTCAACATTATTTAACTGTCTGTCAAATGCAAAAGCACAGGCAGCAAATTTTCCGTTTTGCACTATCGAACCAAATGTAGGAGTAATAACTGTTCCTGATGAAAGACTAAGTAAACTTGCGGAGTTGATAAAACCATCAAGAATTGTACCTACAACAGTTGAAATAGTTGATATTGCAGGACTTGTAAAAGGAGCTAGCAAAGGTGAAGGTCTGGGAAATAAATTTCTTGCAAATATACGCGAGACAGATGCAATTCTTCATGTACTAAGGTGCTTTGATGATGAAAATGTAACTCATGTCGATGGTAGTGTTAATCCTGTGAGAGACAAAGAAATAATTGATTACGAACTACAGCTGAAAGATCTTGAAACAATAGACAGCAGAATTCAGAAAGTTCAGAAACAAGCTCAAACAGGAGGAGACAAGCAGGCAAAACAGATTTATGAAGTTCTTGTAAGATTTAAACAGGCTCTGGAGGAAGGAAAATCAGCCAGAACAGTTCAATTTGAGACTAAAGATGAGGAAAAAATAGCTCATGATTTGTTTTTACTTACCAGAAAACCGGTTTTATATATTTGCAATGTTGATGAATCGTCAGCAATAAATGGAAATAAATACGTTGATGCTGTTCGTGAAGCTGTTAAAGATGAAAATGCTGATATATTAATTGTTGCAGCAAAAATTGAATCTGAGATTGCTGAATTTGAAACCTTCGAAGAACGTAAAATGTTTCTTGAAGAAATCGGACTTGAAGAGTCAGGAGTAAACAGACTTATAAAATCTGCATATAAATTACTAAATCTAAGTACTTATCTTACAGCAGGTGTTGTAGAAGTAAGAGCATGGACATTTATAACAGGAAGCAAAGCCCCTGTTTGTGCAGGAGTTATACATACAGATTTTGAAAAAGGTTTTATCAGAGCAGAAGTAATAAAATTTGATGATTTTATTAAATACGGTTCTGAAGCTGCTGTAAAAGAAGCAGGTAAAATGAGCGTAGAAGGCAAAGAATACATTGTGCAAGATGGAGACATAATGCACTTTAGATTTAATGTCTGACCTAACTACTTACCCTTTAAAATCTTTTTAATTTCGCTAAGCTTATTTAATGCCTCAAGTGGAGTGAGATTATTAACATCAACCTTAATAATCTCATCTCTTATTTGAGATAAAACAGGATCGTCCAACTGGAAAAAACTCAATTGCATGCCACTACGTTCATTTGCAATCTCATGAGTAGGTTTTGCAAGGCTTCCTTTTCGGTTTTCTTCTTCCATTTGAGATAATATCTGTCCTGCCCTTTTTACAACACTATTTGGCATTCCAGCCATTTTCGCAACATGAATACCAAAGCTATGTTCGGTTCCTCCTTTTACAAGTTTTCTTAAAAAGATTACTTTTCCATCAGCTTCACGTACCGAGACATTAAAATTTCTTATCCTTTTAAAACTTTTCTCCATCTCATTAAGTTCGTGGTAATGAGTTGCAAATAAAGTTTTAGCCTTAAACTTTGGATGTTCATGAATATATTCAACTATAGCCCAGGCAATTGAAATACCATCATAAGTACTCGTACCCCTTCCTAATTCATCAAAAAGTATTAGACTATTTTGCGAAAGATTGTTCATTATATCGGCAGCTTCATTCATTTCTACCATAAAAGTAGACTCACCAAGAGAAATATTATCAGAAGCACCAACTCTTGTAAATATTTTATCAACAACGCCAATTTCTGCAGACTTAGCGGGCACAAAACACCCGGTTTGTGCAAGCAAAACTATCAAAGCTGTTTGTCTTAACAATGCAGACTTACCTGCCATATTAGGACCTGTAATCATTATTATTTGCTGTGAATTACTATCTAAATGAATATCATTTGAAATGTAAGGTTCACCTGCGGGTAGCTGTTTTTCTATAACAGGGTGCCTGCCATCTTTTATACTAATAGCATCAGAATTTAAAACTAATGGCCTGGAATAATTATTTTCAGATGAAACAACAGAAAATGAAATAAGACAGTCAAGTCTTGCTATAATTGATGCATTTTGCTGAATTACACTAATATATGGTAATAATTTTGAAATGAGTTCATTATAGATTTTAAATTCGAGACTGCTTATTTTTTCTTCGGCACCCAATATTTTTTCCTCGTATTCCTTCAATTCCTGAGTAATAAACCTTTCAGCATTTACAAGAGTTTGCTTTCTTATCCACTCAGAAGGTACCTTCTCCTTCTGAGAATTTCTTACCTCAATAAAATAACCAAAAACACTGTTAAAACTAATTCTTAAACCTGCAATTCCAGTTCTTTCAGACTCTCTTTCCTGAATAGACTGCAAGTAATTCTTTCCCGAAGTTGATAACATTTTTAGATTGTCCAACTCTGCATCAACCCCGTTTTTAATAACCTCTCCCCTGTTTAGAGCCAATGGTGGATTATCAACAATAATTCTGTCAATGTCTCTGACAAGTTCATTTAAACCATCCAGTTGAGAAATAAGACTATTAAGCGAACCACAACTTTTACTAAGATTTAAACTATCACAACCATTTTTAATTTCTTCAACCGAAATCAATGAATTTTTAAGATAAACCATTTCTCTGGGAGAAATTCTTCCAGCAGATAACCTTGAAACTATTCTTTCAAGGTCTCCTATTCCTGATAATTTATCTTCAACATAATTTCTCAAGCTAATATCAGTATAGAAAAACTCTACTATATCCTGTCTGAACTTTATCTCATCAATATTTTTAAGTGGAAACAAAAGCCATCTTCTCAACAATCTGGCTCCCATAGCACTTTTGGTTTTGTCAATAATCTTTAATAAACTTGCACCACCTTCATTCATAGTGTCGCAAATTTCAAGACTTCTGATAGTATATCTGTCAAGCCTTACAAACCTATCTTCCTCAATTCTGGAAATAGACTGAATATGCTCAAGTTGAGTATGTTCAGTCATATCCATGTAGTATAATACACTACCTGATGCAATTATTGCAAGAGACATATTATTTATACCAAAACCCTTAAGATTTTTTGTTTGAAAATGCTTAAGCAGTCTTCTGTCTGCAGCATCTTTAGTATAAACCCAATCATCCAGTTCAAATTTAGCTCCCCCATAATGAAACCGCTCATTGACAACACCTCGTTTTGATCTGTCATATAATAACTCTTTAGGGGAAAAACTTGTTAAAAGTTTATCAACATACTCAATACTACCTTCAGCTGTTAAAAATTCGCCAGTTGAAATATCCAGAAAAGCGACTCCTGCCCTATCCTTTTCAATATGAATTCCGGCAAGAAAATTATTCTCCTTATTATTAAGTATATTATCATTTGTCGAAACGCCTGGAGTAACCAACTCTGTAATACCTCTTTTAACAAGTTTTTTAGTTAGTTTAGGATCTTCCAGCTGATCACAAATAGCAACTCTTCTACCCGATCTTACAAGTTTAGGTAAAAAGTTATCTATAGCATGATGAGGAAATCCAGCCATTTCTATAGGTCCTGAAGCACCGTTAGATTTCTTTGTAAGAGCAATACTTAAAACTTCAGTTAAAGTAATTGCATCACTTCCATAAGCTTCGTAAAAATCACCAACACGAAACAATAAGACAGCATCCGGATGTTTACTTTTCATCTCAAAATACTGTCTTATCAAAGGTGTATCTTCTGTATTTTTTGACAAGAGTTATATAAATTTAGTAAGCGCAAATATAAAAAAAAGACTGTTCATATCTTGTTAACAACGGTTGATAAGTTTTGAAAAAAACATGAATTATCAACAAGTATGTCAAAAACCAACTTTATCAACAAAACTTGTTTAATTCTATCAACAAACTTATATACCCTTTTCAACACATCAAAAAATATTACTTATCAACATCTCAAAAAACAAGGTTATAAACAAAAAATTCTATAAGTCTGATTATATGATTTATTACAATTTTAAAACTGTTTATAATATGTTTATAACCTGTATTACTCGTTTGATAAAAAAAATTTTTCTTTATTTGACAAAACTTATCAACACTTTCAACACCCTATTATTATATCTTCTTTTTTTAATTTAATAAAATATATAATAATAGAAGATAGTTTATCAACAACCAATAACCTTTAAAAAAGACTGAAAAAAATGCCAGATAGAAATACCTGCAGCAACAGAGACATTCAAAGAATGCTTAGTACCAAGTTGAGGAATTTCAATACAATTATTACAGATATCAACAACCGACTGTTGAACTCCTTTAACTTCATTACCCAATACAATTGCATATTTTTTATTCAAATCGACATTAAAGTCATTTATTGAAATACTACCGTGAGCCTGTTCAAGGGCAAATACTAAATAATCAGCTTTTTTTAAATCACTAATAAAGGATATTATATCATTTGTATATTCCCAGTTTACAGAGAATTCGGCACCTAATGCGGTTTTATGAATTTCAGGATGAGGAGGTTGAGATGTTAGTCCGCAAAGTATAATTTTTTCTACTCTGAAAGCATCAGATGTTCTGAAAACAGATCCAACATTATGAAGACTACGAATATTGTCAAGAATGACAATCAAAGGTATTTTATCTGAGTTTTTAAATTCTTCAGGACTTAGCCTGTTCATTTCTGTAATAGCAAGTTTCTTCATATACATATTTTATAGTGCAAAATTATGAATTAAATGATTAATTTTGTGTCCCTAACATACTTGATATGGATAAGAATGAATTGATTTCAGAAATAATCCGTTTAAAGACTGAAAAAAATGCAGTCATTATGGCTCATTATTATCAGGAAGATGATATTCAGGATATTGCGGATTTTATTGGAGATAGTTTAGCATTAGCACAACAGGCTGCAACAACAAATGCAGATATTATTGTGCTGAGTGGAGTTCATTTTATGGGCGAAACCGCAAAAATAATATCACCGGATAAAAAGGTATTAATTCCTGATATGAATGCAGGATGTTCATTAGCAGATAGTTGTCCTGATGATGAATTTAAGAAATTTGTTGAATCAAATCCCGGACATACTGTTATAAGCTATGTTAATACTACAGCTGCTGTTAAAGCTTTAACTGATATAGTAGTTACATCTACAAATGCAGCATCTATAGTAAACAGTCTTCCTGAAAATGAAAAAATAATTTTCGGACCAGACAGAAACCTTGGTAATTACATAAACAGTATTACCGGTAGAAATATGTTATTATGGGATGGAGCATGCCATGTTCATGAACAGTTTTCTGTTGAAAAAATAATAGATTTAAAGAAAAAACATCCGGAAGCTAAATTAATAGCACATCCCGAATGTAAGAAAGTAGTTTTACTTATGTCAGATTTTATAGGTTCGACTGCCTCACTTCTTAAATACGTACAAAGATCTGATAATAAAGAATTTATTGTCGCTACAGAGTCTGGAATATTGCATGAAATGAAGTCTTCCTGTCCTGGAAAAATTTTCATTCCTGCTCCACCTGAAGACAGTAATTGTGCATGTAATGATTGTTCATTTATGAAATTAAATACTCTTCAAAAACTACACGATTGTCTTTTATATGAAAATCCTGAAATTTTAATTTCAGATGAATTAAGAGAAAAAGCATATAAGCCTATAAAGCGTATGCTTGAAATGTCAAAAAAACTCGGATTGTAATAAATACAAAATGCATAAATTGGTTTTTGCTACCAATAACAGTCATAAATTATCTGAAGTAAAATCTATAGCAAGAGATAAATTTCAGATTTTAAGTCTTAAAGATATTGATTGTTATGATGAAATTCCCGAAGATAATCCTACAATAGCTGAAAATGCTTTACAAAAAGCAAGATATATTCATCAGAAATACGGGCTTGATTGTTTTGCTGATGATACAGGTTTGTTAGTAGATAGTCTTAACGGTGCACCTGGAGTATATTCTGCAAGATATGCAGGTGATGATTGCATTGCAGAAAATAATATTTCAAAGCTTCTAAAAGAATTAGAAAATACAAACGACAGAACCGCTAGATTTATAACCGTAGTTGCTTTAATATTTAATGGTAAAGAATACCTTTTTGAAGGCAGTATATCAGGAATTATTACAAAAGAAAAACATGGATATGAAGGTTTTGGATATGATCCTGTTTTTAAACCAGACGGTTATAATTTGACTTTTGCTGAATTAGGTAGTGAAATTAAAAATAAAATTAGTCATCGGGCGTTAGCTATAAAGAAGTTATCTGAATTTCTTAATAGATGATTTATGGCAAAAAAATTTAGTTTTATTGTAATATTTTTTCTGTTCATGTTTTCATTTCAGATGTATTCTGAAATTGGATTAGACAAATGGAGAACCCATTATTCTTACAATAACGTCTCAAGAGTTGCTTCAGCTGAAGATAAAGTTTATGCAATTGCAAACGGTAAATTATTTTCAGTGGATAATGAAAACAAAATCAATACTTATTCTACTATAACTGGTTTGAGCGGTTTCGATATTGCTTTTATTGAATGGAATAAAGATTTAAAATGTTTGGTTATAGTATATTCAGATGGCAATATTGATATAATAGAAGGCGAAAAGATAAGTAATATATCAGATTTTAAAAACAAATCTGTTACGGCAGATAAAACTGTAAATAATCTAAGGGTTGAAGGAAGGTTTGCATATATGTCTACTGGTCTGGGATTATTGAAGATAGATTTGTTTAATAAGGAAATTGATGAGACATATAGCATTGTATATCAATCTAATAATTTAAAAACATTTGATTCTGCAGTAAGTAATGATTCTATATTTTTAATTACTAACGAAGGCATTTTCACTGGTGATATTAATAACAATCTTATAGATCCGTTTAATTGGAAAAAGATTAATTTCGTTGATAATATACAGCCATTGAGTATATTAGAGTTTTCGGGTAATATTTTTTGTTATGCAGATAATGGAAGTTTATATTACAGGAAAGGAAACAACTGGATTTATTTTGGTAATTTTCAAAATCTGACAAAAATTGAGAATGACGATAAATTCCTTTTTTTATGTTCTAAGTCTGCTTTTTCAATATACGACAAATCATTGCAACTTATTGCTGTAGAAAATTATCCGGGTAATGAATTATCATTTGATTCTGCAACTAATAAACTATTTGTTGCATCCGGTAAAAAAGGATTGTCTGTTTTTAAATTTCAAAATAATAGATTTATAATTGAAAAAAGTGATATAAAACCCAATGGTCCTGGTCAGATATATGCCTGGAATTCATTTTTTCACAATGATAAATATTATGCAACCGCAGGTGGCAGATGGGGTGACAGATTTAATACTGAAGGCGATGTTATGATTTTTCATAATGATAATTGGACAGGTATTAAAAATAAATCTGAAATTTCAGAAAAGTCAAAAAGTCCATTTTTGGATATATTAAATATTGCAATTGATCCCGAAGATGAAGGACATTTCTTTTTAACCAGTTGGGGAGAAGGGCTATACGAGTTTAGAGATAGTGTTTTTTATAAATTGCACAATCAATATAACAGTCCTTTGGTTACAATGATAGATAATTACAGATTTTGCAGAGTTGATGGTGCTAAATTTGATAAAGATGGAAATCTTTGGGTTTTAAATTCAACATATGGTCTGAATATAGTTTCTGATACAACTATTTGGATATTAAAACCTGATGGTAGCTGGAATGGATTATCATATTATAATATGCCTGCTTCACCAACCTGGAATTCAATATATTTTACCTCAGGTAATCAAGTCTGGATAAATTCTATAAGAGTTACTTATGGATTGTTTGTTCTCGATTATAATAATACTCCTTTCGATAAATCAGATGATAAAACAAGGTGGTTTTCATCATTTACAGATCAGGAAGGTAAGACAATAAGTCCATATACAGTAAATTGTATCACTGAAGATAAAAACGGAAGTATTTGGATAGGTACAAGAGAAGGGCCCCTGGTAGCAGGTAATCCCTCCAATGTATTTAACAGTAATTTTTACTTTACCAGAATAAAGATACCAAGAAATGATGGTACTAATCTTGCTGATTATTTGTTGAATGATATAAGGGTAAATTGTATAGCTGTAGATGGTGCAAACAGAAAATGGATGGGAACTGAAGGAAATGGAGTTTATTTGTTTTCTTCTGACGGAACCTCGACAATTCATAGCTTTAATACAAGCAACAGTCCACTTCCTTCAGATTATATCTATTCTATCAGTATAGACCCTGTTAGCGGCGAAGTTTTCATAGGAACCGATGCAGGGTTGGTTTCATACAGAAGTGATGCTACGGAGGGTAAAAACGACTACAGTGACATTCATGTTTTTCCTAACCCTGTAAAACCTCAATATACCGGCAGAATTACTGTGACAGGTTTAAAAGAAGGAAGTCAGGTTAAAATTACAGATTTGAGCGGCAATTTACTGGTATCAGGTAAATCTTTGGGAGGTCAGTTTGTATGGAATGGTATAAACAGTAAAGGTAAGAGAGTTGCAAGTGGTGTTTATATTGTTTTTTGTGCTTCAGAAGATGGTAGTATTTATGCTACGACAAGATTCATGATAGTCAATTAATACTATCAAGTAATTGTTTTACAGTTTTTTTTAAAACAGGGTGAATTAAATCGGGTGCTATTTCGCATAAAGGAACCAGTACAAAACTTCTCTTCTGCATTAATGGATGAGGAATAGTTAATTCCTGACTTTCATAAATAATATCATCAAAAAATATTATATCCAGGTCGATAACCCTGTCTGAATACGTGTTTTTATTACTTTTTAGCCTTCCCAGGCTTTTTTCTATATTTTTTAATACACCTAGAAGTTTATCTGGAGAAAGTGTTGTAGAAACGCTTATACAAGCATTCAGGAATTTATTATCAGAATTATAACCCCAGGCTTCTGTTTCATAAAATGAAGATCGGGCCGTAATAAGCCCGATTTCATTTTCAACAGCAATTATAGCGCTGTTTATAAATATTTTTCTATCTCCAAGATTTGATCCCAGGCAAATATATGCTAAACTCATTTTAAATTATCAGCATTGCATCACCATAAATGCCAAAACGATATTTTTCCTTTATCGCTATTTCGTAAGCATCCATTACCTGATCATATCCACCAAATGAAGCTACCATCATTAGCAATGTTGATAGTGGAGCATGGAAATTTGATATCATAGAGTTTGCAACACTAAAGTCGTAGGGAGGAAAAATAAATTTATTGGTCCATCCATCGAAAGTTTTCAAATGACCTGCTGCTCCAACTGAGCTTTCAATTGCTCTCATTACAGTAGTTCCTACAGCACATATTCTTTTGCCATCGTCTTTAGCTCTGTTTACAATTTTTGCAGCATCTTCTGTGATGCTCATTTGTTCAGAGTCCATTTTATGCTTGGTCAAATCTTCAACATCAATTTCACGGAAATTTCCCAAACCAGCATGAAGTGTAATATATGCAAAATCAATGCCTTTTATTTCAAGTCTTTTCAATAATTCTCTGCTGAAGTGCAAACCGGCACCCGGAGCAACAACAGCACCTTCTTTCGAAGCAAAAATTGTTTGAAAACGGCTTTCATCTTCTGGTTCGACAGCTCTTTTTATAGTTCTTGGCAGTGGGGTTTCTCCTAATGAATAGAGTGCATTCTTAAAATCATCATGACTACCATCAAATAAAAATCTTAGCGTACGGCCTCTTGATGTTGTATTGTCAATGACTTCTGCTACCATCGAATCGTCTTCACCAAAGTAAAGCTTATTTCCAATACGGATTTTTCTTGCAGGATCTACAAGAACATCCCAAAGCTTTTGATCTTCATTTAGTTCGCGTAACAGGAATACTTCAATCTGAGCTCCTGTTTTTTCTTTATTTCCATACAATCTTGCAGGAAAAACCCTGGTGTCATTAAAAATAAAGACATCACTTTCATCAAAATAGGCAGGAATTTCTTTGAATAATTTGTGTTCAATATTGCCTGTCTTACGATCGATAACCATTAGTCTTGATTCGTCCCTGTTATCTGTTGGATACTGGGCTATCAATTCCTCAGGAAGTTTAAATTTAAATTTTGAAAGCTTCATATATTTTTATTTCAATTATTATTTACAAGGTTTCTAGTAATTGTATAAAATCTTCTATTTCCATACAATCATTCAGGGTTGTGTCTCCTACCCTGGTCCTGCATAATCCGGTTAGGTGTGCGCCACATTTTAGTTCTTCACCAATATCTCTTGCCAGAGCTCTTATATACGTACCTTTACTGCAAACCACTCTGATTTTTATTACAGGCAAATCATAATCAAGTAACTCGATTTCATCAATTACAAGCACTTTGGGTTTTAGTATAACTTCATCGCCCTTTCTTGCAATATCATAAGCTCTTTTTCCATCTACTTTACATGCAGAAAAAGATGGAGGTATCTGTTCTATTCTGCCGGTAAATTTTTCAAGAGCTTTTTCAACCATCTCTTTGCTTACATGACCGTATTCATAACGCATGTCTATTTCTTTCTCAAGGTCGTAAGACGGCGTTGTAGCTCCAAGTTCGAGAGTTGCAATATATTCTTTTGTCATATATTGAAATTCTTCTATCCTTTTTGTAGCTTTTCCTGTACAAATAGTCATGACACCTGTCGCCAGAGGATCAAGAGTACCTGCATGTCCAACTTTCAGCTTTTTTTGTTGCAACTTTTTGCAAATCAGATACCTGACTTTTGCTACCAGTTGAAATGAAGTCCACGTAAGTGGCTTGTTAAAGTAAAGAACCTCTCCTTCTATAAAATCCATTTATCAATATGTCAAAACTATAGATAATATACCAACAATTGCACAATACACAGCAAACCATACCAGCTTTCCTTTTTGAACTAAAACCAACATCCATTTGCAGGCTACAGCACCCGAAATGAATGCAGCTAAAAAGCCAACTATAAGTGATGTAGCCGGAATATGCTGACTGCTTGCCAAATCTCCGCTTACCAACTCAAGAAAGGCTTCTCCAAGTATTGGAATAATAACCATTAAAAATGAAAACTTTGCAACATTAGACTTTTTATTGCCTAACATTAGTCCTGTAGCAATTGTTGTCCCCGATCTTGATAACCCGGGCATAACTGCAAATGCCTGTGATACGCCTATCACAAAAGCATCCAACCATGAGATTTTTTCTTTAATTCGCGGTTTCGCAAAATGAGAAAAAGTCAGCAAAGTTGCTGTTAGTAAAAGCATAAAGCCCACTAATATAAGTCCGTTTCCGAAAAATTGTTCAACTTTTTCTTTAAAAAATAATCCGACTATCAAAACCGGTATCATCGAAACCGCTATTTTAAAAAGATATTCGGTCTCTTCGTTATATTGAAACTTAAAAAATCCTTTTAAGAGTTTTGCAATTTCCGGCCAAAGTACGACAATTGTACTAAGCACTGTCGCAGCATGTACAACAATTCCAAACTTGAGATTTTCCTCACCGGAAGTACCAAGTAAAAAATTTCCTATTTCCAGATGACCGCTACTGCTAACTGGTAAATACTCGGTTAATCCCTGAACCAATCCGAGTATCAGAGCCTCAAACCAACTCATTAAGAAATTTTCTTTTTATACAATATTCCGAAAATGACAAACAAAAAACCGCCCAAAGCTACGCCCGGCCCAAGAACAATCCTTCTAAAACTAAAGATATCAGGATTATATGCAGCTTCTGTACTTGGACTTCCCATCATAAGTATGAAACCAAGAACTACAAGTCCAAAACCGATTGCTATAAGAAAAAGGTTTTTTTTGCCTAAAGCAAATTTACTTAATTCATCATTTTTCTCCATCTGAAATATTTTTATATATAATACATGTCACCTGTGTTCATCCTGAGATATTTGTTAACCGCAAGAATAGTAGCAGTTGTCATAATAAGTATCCCAAATACAAAGATTACAGCAAAAATTATTATAAGAGTCTGCAAATCAAGAAGATTAACAACACCTCCTATTTTGGTATCAAAATAAAAGAGAATGCCGTAGATGTAGCCCATTGCCAAAAAAGAAGCAACAGCTCCACTAATCAGATTTTCAATAATAAACGGTTTTCTAATAAAAGATCTGCCTGCACCAACAAGTTGCATTGTTCTGATAAGAAACCTTTTGGAGTAAATCATCAACCTTACAGTATTTCTTATAAGTGAATACGATATCAATGTCAGAATTACGGCAAGACTTAACAAAATCATAGAAATCTTTTTAACATTGTCATTTACAAGGTGAATAATATCCTTTCTGTAAATTACATCCTGAACATTCTTATTTTGCTTAATCATTTTTTCTGCCAGTTTCATACTGTCAGCATTTGCATATTCAGCATTTAAATAAACCTCAAAAGATGCCAAAGCAGGATTATATCCTAAAAGATCTTCGGGGTTCTCTCCTATTTCTTCAATAAGTTCTTTAAGAGCAGTCTCTTTATCAATAAATTTTACAGATTTTGCCCAGGGGGTTTTTTCAAGTTTTTTTTGAAACATTTTTGCATCAGGTAACTCCATTGCATCGTCAACCACAACAGAAAGAGCTATGTTTTCTTTAACATAATCAGACAAATCTCTGGCAAGAAATGCCAAAACAAGCATAATTCCGGCAAGCAGTAAAACAAAGCTAATGCTCAATGTAGATGTGAAGCGAGAATTGAAAACCCTTACTGCGCTTATTGATCTGTTTTTATTCATTTATTACCAAATGCTAAATTCCTGGACGGTCTACCCCTAATTTTGCCGCAAAAGTGCAAAAAATATCCGATAAGTCAACAGGTTATTCAATATTTTTATCTTATTTTTCAACAATTTCTCCAAGTAAGGTAGCTGAAGTCGATCCTGTAATTCTCACATTAACAAATTGTCCGATCCTGGAATTACCCTTATTGAACACCACCATTTTGTTTTGTTGGTTTCTACCCGACATCTGATCTCTCGATCTTTTTGAAAAACCTTCCACCAAAACCTCAAAAATTTTACCAACATTACGTGCGTTACTTTCTGCAGATAAAACATTCTGAGTAGCAATTAAGTCATTTAATCTCTCAATTTTTACCTCTTCAGAAACAGTGTCAGGAAGGTTCTTTGCAGCAAAAGTTCCCGGTCTTTCAGAATATTTAAACATAAAAGCCGAGTCAAAACCAACCTCTTTCATCAAAGAAATGGTTTCATTATGATCTTCTTCAGTTTCAGAGTGGAAACCGCAAAAAACGTCAGTAGATATACCACAATCTGGTATCATCTTTCTAATTGCTGAAATTCTTTCCAGATACCATTCCCTGTCATACTTCCGGTTCATTAAATTGAGTATTCTTGAGCTACCAGATTGTACCGGAAGGTGAACATGATTGCAAATATTATTAAATGAAGCAATTGTTTTTATAGTTTCATCGCTCATATCCTTAGGGTGAGAAGTCGAAAATCTAATTCTCATTTCAGGTGCATTTTCTGCAACAAGAGCAAGTAACCCAGAGAAATTCAGATCGTTATATTTGTAAGAGTTTACATTTTGACCCAACAAAGTTACTTCTTTATAGCCTTTCAATCTCAGGTCTTCAAGCTCTTTTAGTATGCTCTCAGGCTCGCGGCTTCTCTCCCTCCCTCTTGTATAAGGCACAATGCAATATGAACAGAAATTATTGCAACCTCTCATAATAGATATGAAACCACAAATCTTACCTGCTCCAATTCTTGATGGTAGTACATTCTGATAAGTTTCAGTAGTTGAAAGATCAATATTAATAGCTTTTTCGCCATTTTGAACTGCGCCGATTAAATTTGGAAGATCCATATAAGAATCAGGACCCGCTACCAAATCAACTTTATGATCATTTATCAGTTCATCTTTAACTCTTTCGGCCATACAACCCAACACACCAACAACAGGCTTAATACCTTTCTTTTTGAGAGATCCAAAATACTTAAGTCTGGATACAATTTTTTGTTCCGCATTATCTCTGATAGAACAAGTATTTAATAATACCAGATCGGCCTCAGTTACTTTATCTGTAACAGAAAACCCATCCATTTCCAGAATTGATGCAACGACTTCGCTGTCAGCAACATTCATTTGACAGCCATATGTTTCGATATAAACTTTTTGATTATCCATTTTAAAAAATGTGATTAAACAGAATAACTAGAAAACTTAGACATAATCCGGTCTGCATAAGACTTCGATACTGGAATATCAGGAACATTATCCTGATCTAATCCAAGAAAAATACCGTCTTTTTCTTTTCTGAGTATCCTGACTTTATCGAAATTCACAATTACAGACCTGTTGCACCTGGTCAATGCTGTATTGCTGAAGTATTCTTCCATATATTTAAGAGCATTTCTAACCATAAAAGTGCAGACTTTCCCTTTATTTAAATAATAAATTTTTACATAATTATCTGCAGCTTCAATCCACAACACTTCATCGCTCCTTACAGATAACCTTAATTCTTTTTTTTCATCGTAAAAATTCAGCATATGCTTTCCCTGAGATTCTTTCAAAACATCTGTATTATTAAGTTTCTCAAGTTTGTTTTTATTTTCTTTCCATGAGAAATATAGCCAGATAGTTGAATATGGCAAAAGCAGTATAAGGCTGGTATTAATTGAAGACTCTTTAAGTAATGTATTAAAAGGTCTCTCATCATACAGGAAAATAATTTCAAAAAGAGTATAAAACATAGACATTGAAACTATCTCAGCTAGTACCCAAAAAGCATATTGCCAAACGAACAATTGATTTTTTTTGCTGTAATAATACATTATAATCCTGCTTATAACAACTACCAGCACACCTGTCAGAATAATCAGACTTGAAAACAATAAATATTTTAAAGTCGATACATCGTCATACCACTCTCTTGAGCGAAATGGTTGATAAATATTAATAAAAACAAGAGCAAAAACCGCGGTATAAACAATCAGACGGATTATGTTCCCCTTTTCATTGAGATATTCCGGAATTTTCTGATTCATACTTACAATGCTTAATTAGTCCGCAAAAGTAGCTCATTCTGCCTTGATTAGCAATCTTATTCACCCCGTATTAAGGATTTTTATCCCTGTATACGACATTTTATCCCCTATAACCCGTCTGAATCCCTTCCATTTGCAAAGTGATTTTTACAGAAGTTTATTTGCAGGAAAATTGATTCTAAAGTAGATTTTTTTAAAAGTGATGATTATGAAGATTGTAGATTTTTTATTGAGACAAAAAGAACTGCTAAGTGTCTTTCAAATAAATAAAGAAGTAAAGTTAAAAGACATTGATATAAGGCATTATGAATTTTTTTCAGATCAGAATAACGATAAAACAGATCAGATAAAAGAAAATGCAGATTTTCATTATCCGGTATTTGTACCTTCAGGTAAAAACAGGTTTGATTCATGCATAGTCTTAATGCATGGTTTAAACGAGCGAAGTTGGAGTAAATATCTTTATTGGGCAGAATATCTCGCATTAAATACAGGTAAGCCTGTCATTTTGTTCCCAATTGCTTTTCACATGAACAGAAGTCCATTATCATGGAGCGATCCACGAGCCATGATTAATTTGGTTCAACAAAGAAATAGCGCATTGTCAGAAAATAAATCATTATGCTTTGCAAATGCAGCATTAAGTGAGAGATTAAGCGAAAACCCTGACAGATTTTATAATTCAGGACATCAAACCCTGGTTGATCTTACAAAACTTTGCGTAGAAATAAAAGAAGGCAAACATGATCTTTTTAACAAAGGCACCAACATCGATTTTTTTGCATATTCTATCGGAGCATTTGTAACTGAAATACTCTTTATTGCTAACCCTTCAAATCTTTTCATAGACTCAAAATTATTTGTTTTTTGTGGAGGTTCAATCTTTAAGAGTATGTACGGAGAGTCAAAATGTATAATGGATAAATCGGCCTACAATAAAATATTCAACAGATACTGTTATGAATGGCTGGAAGATGTAGAAAGCAGAATAAGTAAAGGATTGTTAAAGCCTGACTCTTTTTTGAACGCTTTCAACATGATGATTGATCCCGATAAATATAAAAACGAAAGACTGGGCTTTTTTGAGTCTATGAAGAACAGAATCTCTGGAGTTTCCCTTACAAAAGACAGGGTTATGCCATATAAAGGCGTTCAGGAATGCATGGGTGAGAGCCTTGCAGATAAATGTTTTGAACTAATTGATTTCCCTTATGATTATACGCACGAGTCTCCTTTCCCTGTAAATGGTAAAACTGACGAAACCGCACTTAGTGATTCATTTTTAAGAGTATTTCAAAAAGCAGCCTGTTTTTTATTCTGATTATTTTTCAAATTTGTTTTTAACTCTTTTAAAATGTAAATTTGAAAAAAAAAATATGGACTTAGGCGATATTGTTTTTTACGGGTTGATTGCAATCTCTGCGATTGCATCTATAGTTAAATCTACCAAAAAAAAGGCAGAAGTAGAAGAAGGTGCAGAGTTGCCTGATTTTAAAGGAAATAATCCAGGTAAATGGATTAAAACAATACTTGAGGAAGTTGCCGGGGAGGATGACGATTTCATACCATCAAATCCCAAAAAAGAGGTAATCCAAAAACCTCAGAAAGTCGAAACCTCTTATATTCCTGAGGCCAGTTCCTCCGAAACTTTCAGAAGAAAGAATGAAAGCCTTGAAAGACCAAACTTAAATCTGGAAAGAGAACTTTATTCAAAGAATGTATCAAAAAGTAAGCTCAAGTCTGTTAATAATTCTGATACCAGCCCTGTGTATTCAGAAAGCATAAGCGAAGTCTCTTCTTTAAATCCAAAAGAAGATTTTATAGAATCAATTGAGGTAAAAAAAGCAATTATTTACGGGGAAATACTTCAAACTAAATTTTAACTAAAAATATCTTTTTAAGGCCCTTTTTCTTTTTTTTAATGCATTGAATTTTTGTACTTTTGCGACTGTAAAAAAAAACAGTACATATGGCCTTCAGATTTATAACTGCCGAAGAGGCAGCTTCTTTTATCAATAATGGCGACATGGTTGGATTCAGTGGTTTTACTGCTGCAGGTTCGCCAAAAGTAGTAACCCGAGCAATTGCAGACAGAGCAATCAAGGAACACGAAGATGGACGTGAGTTTAAAATTGGTGTACTTACAGGTGCATCAACTTCCGATCATCTTGATGGTGCCTTAGCAAGAGCAAATGCTATTAGTTTCAGAGCTCCTTATCAGTCAAATGGTGATTTAAGAAACAATCTGAATACAGGTAAGACTAACTATTGTGATATGCATCTTTCGAGTTTATCACAGGAAATCAGATATGGTTTTTTTGGAAAAATCAATGTTGCTGTTTTGGAAGTTGCTGATATTCTTGAAGATGGTAGTGTTTTATTAACAGCCGGAGTCGGAATCTCACCAACACTTGGATTGGTTGCTGATAAAATAATCTTAGAGCTTAATTCAAGACATCCAAAATACATAAATGGACTTCATGATGTTTTTGTTTTAAACGATCCACCTCACAGAAGAGAGGTTCCATTATATTCTCCTGAAGATAAGATAGGAACTCCACTTTTAAAAATTGATCCTTCAAAAATAGTAGGTATTGTCGAAACCAACGAATTTGATGAGGTTGCACCTTTCACTCCGGCTGATGAAGTAACAACAAGAGTAGGAGATATGGTAGCAAGCTTTTTGGTAAGTGAAATGAAAGCAGGCAGAATTCCTGCCAGTTTCCTGCCTATTCAATCGGGTGTAGGTAATATTGCAAATGCTGTACTTGGAGCTCTTGGAGCAAATCCGGGTATTCCACCTTTCAAGATGTATACTGAGGTTATTCAGGATGCTGTAATAGAAAGGATGAAATCGGGAGACATTAAGTTTGCAAGCGGCTGCTCACTTACAGTTTCATCTCCTGTACTACAATCAATTTATGATGAGTGGGATTTTTTCAAAGATAAACTTGTTTTACGTTCTGCTGAAATATCAAATAACCCTGAAGTATCAAGAAGACTAGGGTTGATAACAATAAATACTGCTCTTGAAGCTGATATATTTGGAAATGTTAATTCAACACATGTTCTTGGAACTAAGATGATGAACGGTATAGGTGGCTCTGGTGATTTTACAAGAAACGCATATGTTTCAATTTTCACCTGTCCTTCAGTAGCAAAAGGTGGTAAAATCAGTGCAATTGTACCTATGGTTTCTCACTTAGATCACAACGAGCACTCAGTAAAGGTACTTATTACTGAACATGGTGTTGCAGATTTACGTGTAAAATCTCCAATTCAGAGAGCAGAAACAATAATTGAGAATTGTGTACATCCTGATTATAAACAACTACTTTGGGATTACCTAAAATTAAGTAAGGGTGGTCATACACCACATACGCTTAAGAAAAGCCTCGCATTCCATTTGGAATTTATGGAATCTGGCGATATGCGAAATACAAAATTTTAAATTATTAGAGGTGGTTTTTTAACCACCTCTTTTTTTCACCTGCAAAGACGGCTTTAAATGCCCTTTTTTTACTAATATTGTATTATTAATACAGGCTGCATGAAACGAATATATCTTATTGGCTTTATGGGTTCGGGAAAAACCACATACGGCAAGCTTCTTTCTCAAAAGTTAAGTATGGATTTTATTGATCTGGACGATTATATTGAAAAAACATACAATAAAAGTATCTCTGAACTTTTTTCTGAAATGGGAGAGGAGAAGTTTAGATTTATCGAACGTAAATCACTTAGAGAAATACCATTAACTGATAATTGTATAGTAGCTACCGGTGGTGGAACTCCATGTTTTTTTGATAATATCGAGTATATGAATCAAAATGGAGAAACCATATATTTAAGAACATCAGTTAGAGAGCTAAGAGATCGATTAAAATTATCAGTTTCAAAAAGACCTTTACTGGCAAATAAAGACCTTAAAGAGTTGGAAGTGTATATCGCTGAGACTTTAGCTAAAAGAGAAAAACATTATCTAAAGTCAAGATATATACTCGATACAGACGATCTCAATCCTAATAACATAGTTTCTTCTTATGAGTTTATGAAGGAAATGTAATTGTTATTTATCTAATATCCTGAATTGCAGTGATTCTGAAATATGGTATTTTTTTACAATTTCAGAATTATCAAGATCTGCTATTGTCCTTGCTACTTTTAAAACCCTGTCGTACGCACGCCCTGAAAGGTTATATTTTTCCATAGCAGATTTTAAGATTATTGCGGCTTCGTTATCGTAGTTGATAAATTTTTTAATCTCTTTTGAGTTCATTTGTGAATTACAATAGATACCGGGATTATTTCTAAATCTCACATTTTGAATTTCTCTGCATTTTGCAACCCTTTTTTTGATAGCTGAGCTGGATTCAGCAATAGTAGTATCATTCATATTTTCAAATGTCACAGACTTAACATTTACGTGAATATCAATTCTATCCATTAAAGGTCCTGAAATCTTATTCATATATTTATGAATAATACCCGGGCTGCAAGTACATTGCTTTGTTTTATGGCCGTAATATCCACAAGGGCATGGGTTCATAGAGGCTACCAACATGAAATTTGCTGGATATTCAACATAGTATTCTGCTCTTGAAATTTTAATTTTTCTTTCTTCGAGAGGTTGTCTCAAAACTTCCAGTACATTTTTATTAAATTCTGTTAGTTCATCAAGATATAGTATTCCGTTGTGAGAAAGTGATATTTCACCTGGTTGTGGTTTTCTGCCACCGCCAATTAAGGCTACTGAACTTGTAGAATGGTGAGGAGATCTGAACGGCCTTTCTGACATTAATCTTATATTACTTTGGTCGAAAGCAGAAACAGAATATATTTTAGTGGTTTCTAAAGACTCATTAAATGTCATTTCGGGTAAAATACCTGACATACAATTTGCTATCATTGTTTTACCTGAACCGGGAGGGCCTATCATAATTATATTATGACCTCCTGCAGAAGCTATTTCTGCTGCTCTCTTTACAACTTCCTGGCCTTTTACATCACTAAAATCATAATTCTTTTTATTTGATTTTTCTAATGGCTTTTCCTCTGATATTTCTGGTAAGTTATTGAAATTACCTCTGAGCACTTCTCTGACTTCTCTTAAATTGGATAGTCCGAACACTTCGATATTTTTAATTATTGACGCTTCTTTTAAATTGTCAATTGGAACAATTAATCTTTTTATATTTAACTCATTAGCAAGAATTGCTGTAGGTAGAACACCTTTAACTGCATTTAGACTACCATCAAGTGATAATTCACCCATGAATAATGTTGACTTTATTGACTCTAAAGGGATGTGTTCTCCTGCGGCCATAAGAGCTACAGCCAGAGGTAAATCGTAGGTTGTGCCTTCTTTTTTAATATCAGCAGGGGCCATATTTATGATTATCTGCTTTCTTGGTATGTCCATGCCATTAATATGCAAAGCAGAAATAATTCTTTCGTGGCTTTCTTTTACAGCATTATCAGGAAGACCTACAAGAGAATATCTTATACCCTTTGAAACATGCATTTCTATTCTGACTGGTATTGCATTAATACCTGATATAGCTGAGCTTAATACCTGAACTATCATTTTTTTTATTTGCAAAGATAGCATATGCTAAATAAAAAACAATAGGAAGTTAAATAAAAGTTACCAATTTAGAATGCTTTCCATTATTCTTGTAGTTAAATGGAATTTTGCAGCGTCACCTCGAAGCTCACTTATCAGATCTTTTGTAATAGGATCATAATCCTGATAAAAAAAGTCTTGTATTAATACCACGCTTGCAACTGAATTTGTATTATCTAAAATAAATTCTTTTGCTTTTCTTTTAAGGGCAAGGTTTATTTCTGCCAGTTTCGTTTCTGTCTCCTCAGGGCTTCCTTTGTACTTGCCGCTTAGTATTTCTTGCCTTTCGAGGTAAAGAGGCCTTATTTGTTGTTTAAACCTGCTTAAATCATCATTTATATCACCACCTTTTATTTCCAGCAAATCCACAAGATAAATATCGCCCTTAATTTCAATTTTATCACCTGATTTAGCAAAAAGGGTAGTCCAGCAATCATTATTATGGAAATAAATGGTTACAGGAGTGGTTTCGTCAAATGAGTTTAAGATAAATTCAAATTTACCAGCATCATTAGACATAATGGTATCATTTGCAATTATGTCTTTGTCTTTATAATAGGAAACATATAATTCCGACCTGCCAAGATGTTCGATATTTCCCTTGACAGACACATCTTTATTAGTCAAGCCATTACATGCTGTAATGAAAAACAGCAGAAATATACTTGAAGCTAATTTAAAAGGTCGAATCATAATAAATGTTAATTTGTGGTAAAAGTACAAAAATATCTCATCAAACAAAATATTCTACGACAAAGGTATTATTATGATTGATGATTTAAAACGAACTTTTAACACATTTCTGCAAAACAGAAATGTTAAATATTTATAATATAGATTGTTTTACAAAAAAAATATCAATATTTGTAATATCAAAATGATATCATATAGAAATCATTTGAAGCTATTAAAAATGACTAATTTAAAATTTATTGGTAAATGAAAACAAAAGAAGAATCGTTTGATGGAGTTAAGTTGCCCGGTATCCCAATGTTGATTTTCAACTTTTTGGCATTAATCGGTATGGTTTTACTTATTGTTTGGGTTGTAAACGCACAAATCAGTGAGTCTTTAAAGGTTGCAGTTGTACTTGCTGATATCGTTTTGTTTATTGTAAATACTATATTCTGGAATGGATTTATGCAGATAGAACCTAATGAAGCCAGAGTAATGCTTTTTTTCGGAAAGTATGAGGGTACATTAAAGGAAAACGGTTATTTTTGGGTTAATCCTTTTTATGCTAAGAAGAAGCTTACACTACGTGCCAGAAATCTCGATGCTACACCAATTAAGGTAAATGACAAATCGGGCAATCCGGTAATGATAGGTTTAGTATTAGTTTGGAGAATTGCTGATACTTATAAAGCTTCATTTGATATTGATAATTCATCAGAAAATGCAGTTGTAAAACCGCAATCAGGCGTTGTAACAGATCATTTAGCACAAAAAATGAAGTCTTATGAAAATTTTGTCAAGGTGCAAAGCGATGCAGCATTAAGATTGGTTGCCGGTATGTATCCATATGATATTGCTGATAATTTAAATGGAGAAAGTTTGACACTAAGAGCAGGAGGTGATGAGATAAACGGAATACTTGAAAAACAACTAACTGACAGATTATCAATAGCAGGTATACAGGTCGTAGAGGCAAGGATAAATTATTTAGCATACGCTCCTGAAATTGCTGCAGTAATGTTAAGAAGGCAACAGGCTGATGCAATAATCTCTGCAAGAGAGAAAATCGTTGAAGGTGCAGTTGGAATGGTAAAGATGGCTTTAGATAAATTAAGCGAAGAAGGAGTAGTTACTCTTGATGAAGATAAAAAAGCCGCAATGGTAAGCAATTTACTGGTTGTTTTGTGTGGAGACGAGTCTGCTCAACCGGTTTTAAATACAGGAACTTTATATAATTAATTATTCATGTCAGAAGAAAACAAAACAAAAAACTTTGTTTTAAGAATAGATTCAGAGCTTATGGCGGCTATTGAAAAATGGGCGGCAGATGAGTTCAGAAGTACCAACGGGCAGATATTGTATATATTAGACCAGGCTTTGCAGAAAAGCGGCAGAAAGAAAAAGAGTAAAAAATAAAAAAAAAGGCTGTCTCAGAGTAAAAATGAGACAGCCTTTTTTGATTTATTATGAATTGCTTATGGCAATTGTGGGCCTGAAGGAATCAATGCAATTGCTGCATCGTTATCGCAATACTGTTTGAAGTTTTCGATATACATTCCGGCAAGTTTAATCGCTTTACCTTCCCATTCTTTAACATCTGCATATGAATCTCTTGGATCAAGAATGTTTTCAGATACATTGTTTAAAGCAACTGGTGCAGTAAGGTTCATGATAGGAATAAGCTTAGTTTCAGCTTTTTCGATAGAACCATCAATGATAGCGTCAATAATAGCGCGGGTATCCTTGATAGAAATACGTTTTCCTGTGCCATTCCAGCCTGTATTTACTAAATAAGCTTTACCTCCATGTTCTTCCATCTTCTTAACAAGTGTACTTGCATACATAGTTGGGTGAAGAGTAAGGAAAGCTTCTCCGAAAGCAGGAGAGAATGAAGGAACTGGTTCTGTAATACCACGTTCTGTACCTGCAAGTTTAGATGTGAAACCGCAAAGGAAGTGGTATTGAGCCTGATTGTCATCAAGAATAGAAACCGGAGGCAATACTCCGAAAGCATCTGCTGACAAGTAAATGATTTTTTTAGCGTGACCTGCTCTTGAAGGAAGAACAATCTTGCTGATATGATAAATAGGGTAAGAAACACGTGTGTTTTCTGTAACTGAACCATCTGAATAGTCGATTGAACCATCTTCGTTAACAGTAACATTTTCTAATAAAGCATCACGTTTGATAGCTCTCCAGATGTCTGGTTCGTTAACTTCACTTAAGTTGATAGTCTTAGCATAGCAACCACCTTCGTAGTTGAATACACCATGATCGTCCCAACCGTGTTCGTCATCACCAATCAGGTAACGTTTTGGATCGGCTGACAATG
>CAZFUO010000007.1:0-30632 GCA_964522065.1 uncultured Bacteroidales bacterium
TACTATGAGGCACATCTTCTTCTGAAATAAATGCTTCGTATGCAGCATCAAACAAAATCAGGCAGCCTTTTTCGAGAGCGTAATCTACCCACAATTTTAATTCTGATTTCTTAAGAGTAGTACCTGTAGGATTATTAGGAAAGCATAAATATATTACATCAACATGCTTTTCGGGGAGATGCGGAACAAAGTTATTGCCTGAAGTACATGGCAAATATAAAACACCAGCTCTTCCATCCATTACATTGGTATCTACATAAACAGGATAAACCGGATCGGTTACAGCTATAAAATTACCTTCAGATAAAATACCTCCAATATTACCCATATCACTTTTACATCCGTCACTAACGAAGACTTCGTCCGGATCTAAAGTTATACCTCTGGAATTGAAATCATTCTGAATTATCTTTTCTATTAAAAAGGAATATCCCTGCTCAGGACCGTATCCTCTGAATGATTCTGATTTTGACATATCTTCTACAGCAGAATGCATTGCATCAACTACTGCACTGACCAATGGCCTGGTTACATCTCCAATACCCATTCTGATTAATGGAGCTTGAGGATTTTCAGTTTTAAACTTTTCTACTCTCCTTGAAATTTCCGAAAACAAATAGCTTCCGGCCAAATTCAGGAAATTCTCGTTCACCAATGCCATATTCTTTCCATTTATAAATTAAGGAGAAGGTCAGCTAATTTCTCCTTCAAAAACTATTGTTGCACCACCAGTCATAAAGACATGGTTGGTATTTTTATCCCATTCAATAATCAAACTGCCACCGGGCAAATCTATTGTGGCTTTTGTATCTAACAAGCCACACATGACTCCTGCAACAAGCACAGCACACGCCCCGGTTCCACATGCTAATGTTTCTCCTGTACCCCTTTCCCAAACACGCATCTTTGCATGCGATTTGTCAATAATTTTGACAAACTCTGTATTGGTTCTTTTTGGGAACAAAATATTATTTTCAAATTTCGGACCAATAAGCTCTAAATTAAGGTTTTCTATTTCGTCCAAAAAAAGGACGGCATGTGGATTTCCCATTGACACGCATGTCGCTTCATACAGATTTCCATCAACCTCAACTGGTATTTTTACAGCGGTTTCACCTTCTGACAATACAGGAATATTTACCGGACTTAGGATAGGCTCACCCATATCCACCCTTACTGTTTCAACTTTTCCTTCTTCAACATAAAGCTCAAGATTTTTTATACCGGCAAGAGTCTCAAGAGTAATTCTATTTTCTTTTGTCAAACCTTTATCAAAAACGTATTTACCTATACATCTTGTCGCATTTCCGCACATTTCTGATTCAGAACCATCAGGATTAAACATCCTCATTCTAAAATCTGCTTTTTCTGAGCTCATTATCAGAACTAATCCATCAGAACCTACGCCAAAATGCCTGTCACTCAATTTCGATGAAACAAGAGACGGGTTTTCCACATGCTCATTTATAGCATTTATATAAATGTAGTCATTGCCAATACCATGCATCTTTGTAAATTTCATCTTATATCTGATAAATGTCCAATATTTCGATACAAAGATATTAGTTATTTTCTTAAAAACAATAGGAAAATAATCTTTTTATTGCTGTTTTTCGTTTTTAGCTTTCTTTTTGAAAATACTTAAAGGCGATATGATGTTATTTTGCAAGCAATAAGTCGTAAAACGCTACATAGTCTTTGCAGACTCCCTGTACTCTGTTGGAGTCATATTATATTTCTGCTTAAAACACTTACTGAAATATCTTGAATCGTTCATTCCAACCATATATGTTATCTGCGAAACCGTATAGTCTCCAATTTGCAATAACTGTGCAGCCCTTTTTAATCTGACTTCCCTGATATACTCATTTGGCGAAAGCCCGGTTAAGCTTTTTAGTTTATTGAAAAATACAGTTCGGCCAAAACCGGCAAGAGAACACAACTGCTCAACCGTAAAACTACCATTTGAAATATTACTTTCCATAACAGACATAAGTCTGCTCATAAAATCATCGTCTCTGCTATGAGCCTGAGGCATAGGTACATCAACTTCAAATTTACTATCATTAAGCATAAGCACCTCCCTGTAATACGATTGCAGTCTCGACCTCTGATGCATCATATTTGAGACTCTGGCCTCAAGAAATGTTGCACTGAATGGTTTCGTTATATAATCGTCAGCTCCAAGATCAAGACACTCAAGCTTTGTCTCCATATTTGTCTTTGCAGACAAAACAACTAAAGGTATATGACAGGTTCTATCGTCATTTCTAATTAGTTTAATTAAGTCTGTTCCACTTATACCCGGTATCATCAAATCTGTTATAATAAAATCAGGAAGGAGACTTTGCACCATCTCCCATGCTGTTTTACCATCAGCAGCAACAGCAACTCTATACTTTTTACTTAAAACAGTCTTGAGAAAAGGCCTTAAATCTTCATTATCCTCAACAATAAGTACCATTTGAGAATACTCCTTGTGAGCTACTTCCTGATCATGGCAGTCTGAATCTGCAACATCAGTCACAGCAACATTACCACCCACTCCATCTTCGAGTATAAAATCAACATCTTTACCAAAATGGCCTGCGCCCAATTTAAAGTGAATTTCAAATGTTGTTCCTTCACCAGGGCTGCTTTGAACATCAATTGTAGCTCCGTGCAAATTGACCAGCTCCTTAACCAAAGAAAGTCCTATTCCTGAACTTCTTTTTGCAGCATCATCACTAGAATCGACAGAATAAAAACGCTCAAATATCTTCGACTGAAGAGCTTTCTCTATACCAATACCCTGATCAGAAACTTTTATTACAGCCTCATCATTTGTGGTAGTTAAAATAACGGTGATCTTCCTTTCTGAAGGAGTAAATTTGAAAGCGTTTGATAAAAGATTGAACAAGATACTATCTAATGCGTTTATATCAAGCCAAACTAGAACATTATTGCTGTTATCTTTTATCTCGAAATGAATATTTTGTTCTTTTGCAATCTCGTCAAAATTCACACAACATTTCTTTACCGCCTCAGCAAAAACTACCTCCTGTAATTTTAATCTTTTATTTTTATTTTGAACTTTTCTGAAATCAAGTATCTGATTAATAAGCCTTATCATTCTCTCTGTATTTCTCTGAACAACCTGCAACTGACTTTTAACACTGTCAGAAACCTCCTCTTGTTTTAAAATATGCTCAACAGGAGCAGTAATTAATGTAAGAGGAGTTCTCAACTCGTGCGATATATCGGTGAAAAATCTGAGTTTTAAGTCAGTCAGTTTTTGCTCAAGTACCACTTCATTTTTTAATCTGAAATAAAACAGCAAAAGGTAAATTCCACCTGCAATTAGCAAAACCACCAGTATCAGATATATAATGTAAGCCCATATTGTTTCCCAAAAAGAGGGCATCACCTCAATATTTAAAGTAGTAAGGTTATCTGACCATACACCATCACTATTTGTACTTTTTACCATTAAAGTATATTTACCTCTTGGTAAGCCTGTGTAAGTTGCAACCCTCTGCTTTGAAGCAATATTCCATTCATCCTCAAACCCATCCAGCTTGTATTCGTACTGAATATTTTCAGGAGTCTGAAAGTCTAACGCTGCAAATTCGATATTAAATGTCCTTTGTTTATGATTTAGTTTTACAACATCCAGATCGTTTATATGCTTTTCAAGAGGGCCACCCTTTTTACCAACCTGTACATCCCTTCCAAATAGCTGAAGTCTTGTAAACACAATATTTGGAGAGAATGTGTTTTTCTCGATTTTAAGTGGATTGAAAGTGTAAAAGCCTGATGCATTTCCAAACATTAAATCGCCCTTTGAAGTTTTAAAAACAGATGATTCCAAAAAATCACCGGCCTCAAGTCCGTTGGAAACATTATATAACTCTCTGTTGAAATTATCAGGATCAAATCTGGCTAAGGTATTTTCTGAAGTAATCCAGATTTTTTTGTTACGGTCCTCAGCAATTGCTAGTACTATGTCGGTATGAAATCCGTTTTTCTGATTATATACCTCATATTTAGGCTCTTCTCCTAGTTTAAACTTATCAAATTTAAGCAGACCTCCTCCGAAAGTACCCAACCAAACTCTCCCTTTTGAATCGCATAAAATATCATAAATATCACTACCGGGCAATTCATTACCTTTAAAATCTCTGTTATAGTGATAAAACTTTATACTTTTGAAATCCCTGAATTTTGTAGAAAAAACAACATATCCATTTGTACTTCCTACCCAAATATTTCCATTTTTATCTCCTTCTATACATCTTACTCTTGAGCAAGATTCAAAAGGATATTGCTTAAAATCATTCAAATGATGTATAAACCTGATTTTACCAGCGGTTTCGTCTGCCAGAATAACACCTCCTTCATAAGAGCCCAACCATATACGTCCATTTTTATCTTCGTAGATATCGTAAAGTTTATTATCGGGCAGACTGTATTTATCGGACTTACTATTTTTAAAATATTCCAGGTCGAACGATGTATAATCTTTATTATCAGGAGTTAGTATCACCAGCCCTTGTCCTTTTGTAGCCAGCCAGATTCTACCCTTTTTATCAAGATGCATTTCGTAAACTACCAGACTGATATCAGAAACCGGCCTTATTTTCCCATCTCCACATAGCACACCTTTAGATTTAAAGTTTTTATCGAATATTCTAAGCACACCCGATTTAGATGCTATCCAGATATTCCCGGCTTTATCTTCAAATAAACTTCTTATATCGGGAGATCCGCTTGAAACATAAGGTTCCATACTGGTAAAGATAAAATCCCTGCGCCTTTGAACACTTTTATAAATACCCTGATTACCAGAACATATCCACAAAACACCTTCAGGATCAGACCAGGCCACCTGAATATTGGTTTTAAAAACGCAATTGGGATCGCCCGGCTTATTATAAAACCACTTTAGCTGATTTGATTTTCTATCTAGTGTAAACAATGTTCCTTCTAAAGTATGTATCCAGAAGTTGCCGAACTTATCTTCAAATACAAAAAATCTCGAGTCCTGAGTTAGTGACCTTTTATCGTTAGGTGTGTTCAGCCATAGATATGAAAATGCTTTCCCGGCCGGATTAAACCTCATTACACCTGGAATATCCAATGACAACCAAACATCTCCAAACCTGTCTGAATGAGCTCCATTTATATTATTGCTTTTCATCGAAGGATACGAATCTTTATTAAAAAACTCATATTTCCCGCTTTTAATATCATATATAATGAAACCGCTTTTGACTGAACCGGCAAATATTTTATTATCGGGAAGATTAACAAGAAATTTTACAGCAGTTTTAAATGGAGTATTTATCTGACTGAAAGTTTCGGTGGTTTTATCATAACTCATTATAAACCCACTCACTGCACCAAAGTAAATGTTATTTGCGGTTTCGAGGAAAGAGACATAAGAATCATTATTACCAATTCTTTTAGGCAGAGACTCTCCTTTCAATTGCCTGACCAGACCATTTTGCGTAAGAAACCACGTGGTTTTCTCGTCATCAAGACTTACAAGATTTATTCTTCCTGTACCCTTTAGTGATTTGTGCATAAAGACATCTGTAAACTTAAGTTCACCGCTAACACTATCAGTATTAAGCATTACAGAACCACCTTTTTGGAGTGACACCCACACTATCCCATTATCGAGCACCCAGGACTTGTCTACTTTATCTAAAGTTTTTTCTCCATTTTTACCCGGAGCAGAGATTCTTAGAAAATATTCCTTTGAGGGATCAAATCTGTAAAGTAATTCGTCATATGTTTTTACCCACAAATAGCCATATCTGTCCTCCTGAATTTTATCAACTCTGGTATGTATAGGGCTGTTTTCATCTGCAGGATCTATATTTGATTTGTAAACTGTAAATCTGTAACCATCATATTTATTAAGGCCGTCCCAGGTACCAAACCACATTAGGCCTTTTTTATCTTTGTGAATAGTTACGACTGTATTCTGCGAAAGACCGTCATCTGTTGTCAAATGAGTAAGCACCATTTTACTTTCTACAGCATATAAACTGAAAAATGATGATAACAGGAAAAATATTGTACTAAAAAGAGGGAATAAAATGCAGGTTTTCCTTTTTGACATAGCAACAAAACAATTTCTAATTGACTTATAATCTTGCAAATATACTTAAAAAAGAAAAAGGGTGTTTCGATTTTATCAACCGAAACACCCTAAATCTAAAAAAACTTATTCTAAGCTATTACAGTTTTAGAATGTGAACTCAGACATTCTTCTATAATTCATATATCTCCACTTAGCATTGTCTTCAGCAGCAGCGAATAGTTCTTCTGCTTCTTTAGGGAATACCTTTTTAAGAGAGTTGTATCTTACTTCACCTAAGAGGAAGTCCTGGAACTTAGACCAATCCGGTTCTTTGCTGTCAAGCTGGAATGGATTTTTACCTTCAGCTTCCAACATTGGATTGTACCTGTAAAGATGCCAGTATCCACATTCAACAGCACGTTGTTGTTCAGCCTGAGCTGTACCCATACCTGCTTTCAAACCATGACTGATACATGGTGAATATGCAATAATCAATGAAGGTCCGTCGTATGCCTCAGCTTCTCTGATAGCTTTAAGAGTCTGGCTCTGATTTGCACCCATAGCAATCTGTGCAACATAAACATAGCCATAAGTTGTAGCCATCAGACCAAGATCTTTCTTACGAACTTTCTTACCTGCAGCAGCAAATTTAGCAACAGCACCTACAGGAGTAGATTTTGAAGACTGACCACCTGTATTAGAATATACTTCAGTATCAACTACAAGTACATTTACATTTTTTCCAGATGCCAATACATGATCCAAACCTCCGTAACCGATATCATATGCCCAACCATCACCACCAATAATCCATTGAGATCTCTTAATGATATGTTTTGTTAATGGGCGGATATTCTTACATATATCGCAATCACATGCATTAACCAAAGGAGTGATTTTAGCTTCAAGTTCTATTGTCTTGGCAGCATTTTCCTTGTTTTCCAACCATTCTGTGAAGTAACCTTTCAATTCATCACTGCAGCAGTCGCATGCAAGACCTTTATTAAATAAGTCTGCAAGACGATCGCGCAATACATCAGTTGCAAAAACCATACCCAATCCATACTCAGCATTATCTTCAAACAATGAGCTTGCCCAAGCCGGACCGCGTCCCATTTCGTTTTTGGTATATGGTGTTGAAGGAGCAGATCCTGAATAAATTGAAGTACAACCTGTAGCATTGGCAACTACCTGGCGTTCTCCGAATAGCTGTGTTACAAGTTTTACATATGGTGTTTCACCACAACCGGCACAAGCACCTGAGAACTCAAACAATGGTGTTGCAAACTGAGAATTCTTAACATTAGCCTGTATATCAACAAGATGCTGTTTAGATTTCACATTTTCAACGCAGAAATTCCAGTTTGGTTGTTCGTGATATTGTGTTTCGATTGGAACCATTTCAAGAGCTTTATTACCCTTGTTGCCAGGACAAACATCTGCACAGTTACCACAGCCAAGACAGTCAAGTACATCTATCTGAATCTTAAATGTCATGCCTGCAAACTGTTTTCCGTTTGCTTTTAATGTAGTGAAGCCTTCAGGTTGAATTTCCTGTTCTGAAGCATCAAGTACAAAAGGACGAATTGTAGCGTGAGGACAAACGTATGCACACTGGTTACATTGGATACAGTTTTCTGCATTCCAAACAGGTACGTGACTTGCAACACCCCTCTTATCGAACATAGCGGTTCCCTGATCCCAGGTACCGTCTTCACGACCTTTGAATACTGATACAGGAAGATCGTCTCCAGCCTGTGCATTTACAGGATTAACGACCTTGCGTACAAATTCAGGTATGCTTTCGTCAATTACTTCTTCTTCAAGTACAATATTGGCCCATTCTGCAGGAATTTCTACAGTTTTGAAATCGCCACCACGATCTACAGCTGCGTAGTTCATATTAACGATGTTCTCACCTTTCTTACCGTATGATTTGTTGATAGCATATTTCATCTTTTCAACAGCCAGTTCGTAAGGGATTACGTTAGTAATCTTAAAGAATGCAGATTGCAGGATTGTATTTGTACGATTTCCAAGACCAATTTCCTGAGCGATATTGGTTGCATCAATAATATACAGAGTGATATTATTTTCAGCAAAATATTTTTTAACCTTATTTGGCAGGTTCTTTTTTACTTCTTCTTCATTCCATACTGTATTCAACAGGAATGTTCCGTTTTTCTTTAAACCTTTAGTTACATCATAAAGATTAAGATATGCCTGAACGTGACATGCAACAAAGTCAGGAGTAGTAACCAAATATGTTGAACGGATTTCTGAATCACCAAATCTTAAGTGCGAACATGTGAAACCACCGGATTTCTTACTGTCATATGCAAAATAAGCCTGTACTTTTTTATCGGTGTTGTCACCAATAATTTTAATAGAGTTCTTATTCGCTCCAACTGTACCGTCAGCACCAAGACCGTAGAATTTAGCTTCGTATGTACCTTTACCTCCAAGCGAAATTTCTTCTTTCAAATTGAGAGATGTGAAAGTTACATCATCAACAATACCTACAGTAAAGTGATTTTTAGGCAGGTTCATAGCCAGATTTTCATATACAGCCAAAACCTGAGCAGGAGTAAAGTCTTTAGATGACAAACCGTAACGTCCACCTACAATAAGTGGAGCATTTTCCTGACCATAGAAACAGTCTTTTACGTCAAGATACAATGGTTCGCCTGTTGCTCCCGGCTCTTTTGTACGGTCAAGTACGCAAATTCTTTTTGCTGTCTTCGGAACCGCTGCAAGGAAATGCTTAGCTGAGAAAGGACGATACAAGTGTACACATACCAAACCAACTTTTTCTCCTTTTGAAGTAAGGTAATCAATACCTTCCTTTAAAGCCTCAGTACCTGAACCCATTGCTATAACAACACGGTCTGCATCTGGTGCACCATAATAATCAAACAGACCATATTTACGACCTGTAAGTTTATTCATTTCGTTAATATAGTCTTCTACTATATCAACAACTTTATCATAAAATGGATTAGCAGCCTCACGAGCCTGGAAATAAATATCAGGATTTTGAGCGGTTCCTCTTAAAACAGGATTTTCAGGATTAAGTGCACGTTCGCGGAATTCTTTAAGAGCATCCTGATCTATTAATGCTGCAAGATCTTCCTGGTCAAGCTGTTCGATTTTCTGTATTTCGTGAGAAGTACGGAAACCATCAAAGAAATGTACAAAAGGAATACGGCTTTTAATTGCAGCAAGGTGTGCTACAGCAGCTAAATCCATTACTTCCTGTACAGAACCTGTTGCAAGCATAGCGCAACCTGTCTGACGTACAGCCATTACATCCTGATGATCACCAAAGATTGACAAGGCCTGAGAAGAAATAGCACGTGCTGAAACATGGTAAACTCCCGGTAAAAGTTCACCTGAAACTTTATACATGTTTGGGATCATAAGCAAAAGGCCCTGTGATGCTGTAAATGTTGTAGCAAGGGCTCCTGCCTGCAAAGCGCCGTGCATTGCACCGGCTGCTCCAGCTTCGGACTGCATTTCTTCAACGACCAGCTTTTCACCGAAGATGTTCTTTCTTCCGTTAGCAGCCCATTCGTCAACATATTCAGCCATTGTAGAAGATGGAGTGATCGGGTAAATCGCAGCTACTTCACTGAACATATATGAAATATGTGCAGCAGCCTGATTCCCGTCACAGGTCAAAAACTTTTTTTGTTTTGTCATACAAATAGAAATTTAAAAGTTTATATCAATCATTAACCAACTTTAATATAGAAAACCAAAAAGCCATAAAGGAATTACATTATCTCTGCCCTTTTCAATATTATTGTATGCATAAATAATACCTTGTGAGCTTTTCCCCGGCTTTTTTCCACAGCATACCTGAAAAGTTCTGCTGCCATTTAAAACAAACTGACCGCTTTTCTTTCCTTTATTAACTTTATTGTCTTTATGTACAGTATTATAAAAGAAAGTCTCACAAAGCGTCTGTTCGTTTATATCTTCCTGCAATACATACATAAGGTTTGTATTGTGAAGGTATATTCTAGAGGGCTTTTTGGGAAAACTTTCTCCTACAGGGTATAACATGTCAATTAATCTGGCATCTTTCAGATACTTCATATAATTCATCACAGTTGCCCTGGAAGTCTCTACCTCCTTACTTAAAAGACTGACATTAGGCTCTAACGGAGCTTTTTGTCCCAACAAATAAAGCAATCTTCTTATTTTTGGTAAATATTTCAGGTCAATTTGCTTGATTAATAAAATATCTACCTCTATCATCATATTCATGGTTTTTAGCAGGTTTTCCGAAAAATTTCTTTTTTCGAGAAAAAACGGATAAAAACCATGATGTAAATAATCTTGTATATAATCTAAAGGTTTTACTATCGAGGAAATTTCTGATGCTATTTTTTCATGATTCCCGATTATTTCATCCAGCTTAAAAACAGGAAAATCGGTTCCTGCCATTAAATTTAAATACTCCCTGAAAGAAAAACCTCTTAAATTGTAAGACTCAACCACACCTGAAAGATCAGGATTCTCCTCTTTAAGTCTCATTACAGACGAACCGGTAAAAACCACCTGAAGTCCGGGCAATTTATCATATATTGTCCTGAGATCTTTTGACCAGTTTTCATCCTTAAAAACCTGATCTATCAACAATGTTTTTCCTCCTCTTTTGTAAAAACTCTCTGCAAAATCCAGAAGGCTGTGCCTTGTAAAATAGAAATTATTAAGATTGATGTACTGACATGAATGGTCTGTTCCAAACTTTTGCTTTGCATATTCCAGCAAAAAAGTTGTTTTGCCTACCCCTCTGCTTCCTTTAATACCGATAAGCCTGTTTTCCCAGTTGATTTCATTCATCAATTGCCTCTGTACCGGTGTTTGTACATGCTCAACCAAATATTTGTGTGTCCGGTAAAAGCTATCCATATAAAGTAGTCCGACTTTAGTCCGCAAAGGTAAGAAAAATCCTAATTTTTGCAAACCCGGGATAGCAAAAGCCTATATTTTTTTATTGTTTCCTGACATCTGCCACAACTTCAGTAACCATCATTTTCAACTCATCAAGGAATTGTGCAGAATCATATTCTCTACGCTCTATTTGTCTTAATTTTTTTTCCCACAAGCCGGTAAGTTCTGCAGACTTTAGCAAATCAACTTTTATTAAACCAATCAATTCTATTCCGGTATTAGTAGGAACCAGATTCTTTTTCTCCCTTGCTATATAATTTCGTTTAAACAGTGTCTCAATTATATTTGCTCTGGTAGAAGGCCTTCCAATTCCATTTTCTTTGAGTGCATCTCTCAAATCGTCATTTTCAACAAGCTTGCCCGCGGTTTCCATAGCACGAAGCAAAGTTGCCTCAGTATAAGGCTTTGGAGGTTGTGTCTGTTTTTCCTGTAATTCAGGTATATGAGGTCCGGATTCACCTTTTGCAAATGCCGGAAGAGTCTTTTCTTCTTCATCATTGTTCTGTGATTCCTTTTCGTAAACAACCCTCCAGCCCTGATCAAGAATCTGCTTTCCGGTAGTTTTAAAATCTACATCTGCTGCTTTACCGTTTACTGTTGTCTGTGAAAATTTACAATCCGGATAAAATGCAGCAATAAATCGCCTTACAACCATGTCATAAACCTTTTTTTCATCAGGTGACAATGAGACATTGTAAACTCCGGTTGGTATAATTGCATGGTGATCTGTCACCTTAGAATTATCAAAAATTCTTTTTGGCTTTATAATCTTATTTCCCAACAATAGTGAAGTAAGATGAGAATAGTCTTTAAGTCCTTTTAAAGTAGGTTCAATTTTCGGGTATATATCATCACTAAGAAAAGTGGTATCAACTCTTGGATAGGTTGTAAGCTTCTTTTCGTACAATGATTGTATAATCTTGAGACTTTCATCTGCAGAAAATGAAAATTTCTTATTGCATTCTACCTGCAGTGTAGTAAGATCAAAAAGTCTGGGAGGTGACTCATTACCTTTTTTATGACTAACATCTGTAATTTCAAATGGTGCATCTTTTACTTTTTCCAAAAAGTCATTTCCCTGCTCAACACTTGAAAACTTCCCTTTTGATGATGAAAATAGAGTTTCTCTGTACACTGTTTTAAGCTCCCAATAAGTCTGAGGTACAAAATTCTTTATTTCATGATATCTGTTTACAATAAGTGCAAGAGTCGGAGTTTGCACCCTGCCTATTGAAAGAACTTGTTTTTCTTTTCCATATTTTACTGTAAATAACCTGGTTGCATTCATACCAAGCAACCAGTCTCCAATAGCTCTTAACAAACCTGCCTCATAAAGAGATTTAAAATCATCCTGCGGTTTTAAATTTGAGAAACCTTCTTTTATAGCCTCGGTAGTCAAAGAAGAAATCCACAATCTGTAAACAGGACATTTACAACCGGCTTTCTGCAATACCCATCTTTGTATAAGCTCACCTTCCTGACCGGCATCACCACAGTTAATTACAGATTCGGCATCTGCAACCAACTTCTCTATAGTCTGAAATTGCTTTTTGTAAGAGTCATTTTCAATTATTTTGATACCAAACCTTGGTGGTATCATTGGCAAGGAAGCAATATTCCAAAACCGCCAGTCAGTAGAATAATCCTGTGGTTCTTTAAGAGTACAGAGATGCCCGAAAGTCCAGGTTACCTGATATCCGTTACCCTCAATATAGCCATCCATTTTCCTGTTTGCACCCAAAACAGAAGCAATTTCTCTGGCAACACTTGGCTTTTCAGCTATACAGACTTTCACAAACTTCAATATTTAGGGTAAATTTTAATTTTTCAAAGGATGGCAAAAATACCATAATTTTTCCTTTCTGCCTATCTGCTTTGTCATGTGGAATAACGATATTTGTGACAATTAATATTGTTTTAATCAAAAAATGTCAAATCTAACCGTATATAAAGCTTCAGCCGGTTCAGGTAAAACATGGAGACTAACCGTGGAATATCTGAAATTATTGATCTCTAACCCGGATTCTTATAAAAACATTCTTGCAGTAACCTTTACAAATAAGGCTACCGGAGAAATGAAAGGCAGAATACTTGACGGCATGTATGAGATTATAAAATCTCAAAACAAAAAAGAAGTATCAGGCATTTTAAAAACCATATGTGAAGAATTATATATTTCGCCAGAAAAAGCCAGAGAAAGAGCTTCTAAAGCAATGAGCCTTATTATTCACGATTACAACCGATTCAGAGTTGAGACCATAGACAGTTTTTTTCAGTCAATACTCAGAAACCTTTCAAGAGAATTAAAACTTGGCACCTGGATGAATATTGAACTTGACAATAAAAAGGTATTAAAAGATGCTGTAAATAATGTAATAGAACAATGTACTGAAGACAACAGTGTACTGGAATGGATTTCAGATTATATACAGGAACAACTTGATGAGGGCAAAAACTGGAAGATTGAAAAAACGCTGAATGACTTCGGCAAAAACATTTTCTCAGAAAAATTCAGACAAAAAGAGCACCTTTTAAAGGAAAAACTACTGGACAAAGCTTTTTTAAAAAAATTCAAAACCGAACTCAGGCAAATAGCAAAAAAAGCGTCCGATGAAATTCAAAAACATTCTGAACTATTTTTTAAAATACTTACAGAAAATAATTTAGCTGTAGAAGATTTCAATTACGGAAAAAGTGGAATAGCAGGATACTTTTTAAAACTACAAAAAAAAGAGTTTGATTTTGTTTTTGGCAGCAGATATACAGATTGTTACAACAGTACTGATAAATGGGTTACAGCAAAATCTGAGAAAAAAAATTTAATATTAAATCTGGTTTCACAATCACTGTTACCACTTTTCCATGAAGCTGAAGATATAAGGACTAAAAACCTAAGAGATTATATTACAGCTAACATTGTACTTAAAGAAATAAATAACCTTGGACTTCTTGGAGACATTTCCAATCAGGTAAGAATAATCAACCAGGAGAACAACAGTTTTTTATTATCAGACACCAATGTATTCCTAAACAGTATTATAGCAGATAGCGACACATCTTTTATTTACGAAAAAACGGGAACAGAAATCTCACATGTCTTGTTCGATGAATTTCAGGATACATCAGTTATGCAGTGGGCCTCATTCAAACCTTTGCTTATTGAAAGCCTTGCAGGTAACAACAGGAGTCTTATTGTAGGAGACGAGAAACAATCAATTTACAGATGGAGAAACGGAGACTGGAGAATTCTAGGCAACATATCAAAAGAAATACCAAACTCTGAAATAAGCATTAAGACATTGACTCACAACTGGAGAAGCCAGTGTAATATTATTGATTTTAATAACAGTATTTTTCCGGTTATTGAGAAATCAATAAATAGCCTTCATTCGGAGGTATTTGAAGAAGCGAGCACTGAGCTCGAAAAAGCATATGCAGACGTAAGGCAACTCACTAATAAAACAGAAAAAAAAGGATTAGTCGAAGTTTTTATAAAAGAAAAAGAAACAACTAACGACGAAATTATCGGGGAACTAATAGCAAAGGTTGAAGAATTACAAAATCAGGGTTTAAAACCAGGAGATATTGCAATTATTACAAGAAAAAATACAGAGATAAGTCTAATAGGTAAAGCATTTGCAGATTATAAAATCAGCGAAACCGCACCAAAAAACATCTGTTATGACATTGTATCTGACGAAGCTTTTCTTTTGGAATCGTCAAAAGCTGTTAATCTGATTATAGACGTATTCAGACTGTTGCTTGACCCTGACGACCAGATATTACAAAGCATTATAAAACTTGATTATCTGCAGGATGTAAAAAAACAAAAAGAAATAACTCAAATTTTTGAATCCCTTCAAAAAACAAAAAGCAATAATAGCATTTCAGATAAAACCGCCTATAAAAAAACGTATAAGGAGACTGACACTGAATACAAAATACTCCCTGAAGAATTCACTGACAGATTTGAAGAGTTACAAAGAATGCCTCTTTACGAAGCAGCAGAAGAAATCTACAGGATATTCGACATTAAGAAAATAGATAATCAGGATAGTTATCTTTATTTTTTCATGGATAGCCTTGGGGAGTACCTTGCTCATAATCATTCAGATTTAAGTTCATTTTTATCCTATTGGGATGAAATAATGAGTAAAAAGAAGATACCTTCAGGATCTGAGATAAATGGTATAAGAATTATGACTATACATAAGTCAAAAGGATTGGAATTCAATACTGTTATTATTCCATTTTGCAACTGGAAACTCATTGATATTAAAGATGAAATATTATGGCTTAGTTCTGAAGAAACACCTTACAATAAAGTTGATATTTTACCTATAGGATATAGAAAAGATCTGAAAAAATCACTTTTCTCCGGGGACTACAAAGAAGAAACACTTCAGAAATGGGTTGACGCAGTAAATATGCTTTATGTAGCATTTACCAGACCTAGAAACAACTTGTTTGTATGGTGTAAAAAAGATTCAAAAGACAAAATAAACACAGTTGGTGATCTGGTTTCAAATGCATTGGCAAATTTGCATGATTCAGATGAAGACACTTTCAGTATTGGTGAACTCTTTATTAATAATGAGGATAAAACAGAAGAAAAAGAAAGTCTGAATAAAAAAGGTAAAGATCTTAATATTGAATTTAACAGCTATAAGCAGAAAACAAAATTCAGACAATCAAACAAATCTGTCGAATTCAGCAAAGGACGTGACCCTGAAGGATTCAGCAGTGAATATATTGACAGAGGTAAAATACTACATGCACTATTCTCAGAGATTAAGGTAAAAGAAGACATTAACAAAGCTATATCAAAGTTACAATACGAAGGATTGATAAGCTCTGAAGACTATGATAATTACTTAAAACTAGCAAACGAGGCTATTAATCTACCTGAAGTTAATGACTGGTACTCAGGAAAATACAGACTATTCAACGAATGTTCTATATTGTTTGCCACACCGGACGGAAAACAACAAATCAAAAGACCGGACAGGGTAATGCTTATTAATAATGATGTTAAAGTAGTTGACTTTAAGTTTGGGAAGCCTTCGACTAAATATATAAAACAGGTCAGAGAATACATGAACCTTCTCAGTGACATGGGATATGCCACTGTAGAAGGTTATATATGGTATATTTTTGACAGAAAGGTTGAAAAAATCAATTCAGAGCAGTTGCAACTGTTTTGAATACCTTCATTCCTGACTCATTGATTTTTCCGGATCCTATTTCTGGTTGAAGATTTGGAGATTCTGTTCTGAATATTACCATCATAATAGAGTATTCAGGATTTTCAGCCGGCAAATAACCGCACATGCTAAGTTTAAGCTCTCTTATATATGTGTTTTTCACACTACTAAATCCCTTCATTAAAGCAAGTCCCGGAACATCAGGCATAAGCTTTGCTCCGTTTGAAATAAGCAGCTCATTCATTGCTTTAATATTGTTATTAGAACACATAACTTCACTAATAACTGTAGTATCACTGGTTTCAGTAACCGGAGCAACTATTCTACCATTATTTGCAATAGCATTAAAGGCAGTAAGTACCTGATAAGGAGTGGTTTTACAGTAATAACCAAGAGAAAAAGCATTAAGCTTGCTCGAAAAAACAGGTACACCTTTAAATACGTTACTATCCTGAGGTAATCCAAATGACATCATTTGCATTCTGTATTCAAAAATATCGACATTTGCACTAAAAGCAAGTTCAAGAAACTTAACTGTACCAATAAAAGAAGGAAGAGTAACACTCTGACCTAAAGTAATTTTACCATAGCCCCCTTTATCAAAAACCTCCTGATCATAAATTGTCCTGCCATTTGCAACATACATTCCATTTTCAGCATCAATTTCAAAATCAAGTCCAACACTTACTTCTTCCATTCCGGCAAGTACAGTAATAGGAATCAATACAGGACCAGGCTCACCCTTAACCTTTAATCTGTTATCTGGAAGCTTAATAAATTTACCCTGAGAAAAATCTTTCAGCATTTTTGCCTGTGCCTTAATCTCGCCCGTTTTAACAGACATTACAATAACTAATCCTGAATCTGCCTGACAAGCAGACAACTCGCTACCAAGTATTTCTTCTACCTTAGCCTGTAGTGTTTCATCAATTGTACTAACTGCTTTTTTTTCTGTACATGAAAACATCAGACCAAATACCAATACTGCAAAAAAATAATTTGTGTGTTTTTTCATGAGATATAGTTTTTAAAGTTTTCTTACTTTGCTGTGCTTCCTGCCATATGTAAAATAAATAACCATCCCTATAGCCATCCATCCGATTAATCGCGACCAGGTGCCTAAAGGTAAAGAAACCATTTGTGCAAAACAAACAACAATACCCATAATCGGCACAAAAGGCACCCAGGGGGTTTTAAAACTTCTTTGAGCATCAGGCTCAGACTTTCTCAGTAATAGTATTCCTGCACAAACAATTATAAATGCAAGCAATGTACCAATTGAAACCATTTCACCAAGCAGGCCAATTGGAAATAATCCCGCAATCAAAGCACATACACTACCGGTAACAATAGTAGTTACATAAGGAGTCTTAAATTTTGGATGAACTCTTGAAAAACTCTTCCATAACAAGCCATCATTTGCCATCGTAAAAAATACTCTTGTCTGTCCCAGCAGCAATACAAGTACAACTGAAGTCAGACCTGCAATTGCACCAATCTTAATTATTGGTGCCAGCCAGTTAAGGCTATCTCCTGCCCTGTCAATTGCAAGTGCAATCGGAGCAGAAACATTTAGATCTTTGTAATTAACTATCCCGGTAAGAGTCAGACTAACTGCAACATAAAGAACCGTACAAATAGCCAGAGATACAAGAATACCTATAGGAACATCCTTTTTAGGATTTATTGCTTCCTGAGATGTCGTCGAAACCGCATCAAAACCAATATATGCAAAAAAGATAACCCCTGCCCCTGTTAATATACCAGAAAAACCAAAATGTCCCCACTTACCTGTATTCTCAGGAATAAAAGGAATCCAGTTTGCAGTATCAATATGAGACAATCCAAATCCAATAAACAACAAAATAACGATTACCTTTATAATAACAATGACGTCGTTAAGCTTGGCTGACTCTTTGATGCCAACCAAAAGAATAGTAGTTATCAAAACAACAATAAAAACAGCAGGGAAATTTATTAAAGAACCAGTCAAATGCCAGCCGGAGGCATCCAAACCTATAGGAGCAGATGACAAAGAAGATGGTATAACTATCCCGAAATCCTGAAAGAAACTTACGATATACCCTCCCCAACCTACAGCTACAGTAGCGGCTCCAAATAAATATTCAAGAATAAGATCCCAACCTATTATCCACGCAATAAACTCACCCATAGTAGCATAACCATATGTGTACGCACTTCCGGAAATGGGTATCATAGAAGAAAACTCAGCATAACAAAGGCCGGCAAAGGCACAGCCAAGAGCAGATAAAATAAAAGAAACAACCAGAGACGGACCTGCATAATTAGCCGCAGCAGTACCCGTAAGTACAAAGATTCCTGCTCCGATAATACAACCTATACCTAAAAGAACAAGGTTCCATGCAGTTAAATGCTTTTTAAGTCCGTTTTCATTTCTTTCTGCTTCAGACAAAAGCTGAGCAAGTGTCTTTCTTACGAAGAGTTTATTCATATCAGATTTATTACAAAACTTACATTTTCATATTTATCGCCCCGAAAATACACAATTTTGTTATAAAAAAACACAGTGTTAAAACGAAATTCTTTCATAACAGTTGATTATCTTAGCTGTTTGTAAAATTTAAACCTAAATGGGAACATTTCTCGAACTCACAGCCACAGACCTGTATAATAAATATGGTGACAAACTTGCAGATATTGCAGTAGTCTTCCCAAATAACAGAGCCAGATTGTTTTTCAGCGAATACTTATATAAAGCTGCGGGTAAACCAGTATGGACTCCCGGTTTCACAACAATAAGCGAACTATTCAGGCAATGCTCAAACTTAAAAATTGCTGACAATCTTGAATTAACAGGTTGGTTGTACAAGGTTTTTATTGAAAAAAGTAATAACAAAGACGAAACTTTTGATGAATTTTACCCCTGGGGTGAAGTTTTATTAAGTGACTTTGATGATACCGACAAAAACCTTGCTGACTCTAAACAATTATTCAGAAACATAAAAGATCAGGCTGAATTTACCGATACGCTTGAACACCTTTCAGAAGAACAGGTTGCATCAATAAAGCTTTTTTTTAAGAATTTCAGGGCAGACAGAAAGACTATTCTGAAAGAACGTTTTATAGAAAACTGGAATATTTTGTCTGAAGTTTACGATTCTTTCAGAGAACTTTTGCTGGAAAAAGGTATAGCATATGAGGGTATGTTATACAGAATTGTACTGGAAAAATTAACATCTGAAGGAACTGAGACTTTAAATTATCAGAAATACGCATTTATTGGTTTCAATGTACTTAATCAATGCGAAACCAAACTTTTCAGCCTTATAAAAAAATCGGGGAAAGCTCTTTTTTATTGGGACTATGATGAGTTATATATGAATAACACATCTCATGAGGCATCTCTTTTTATTAGACAAAACATTTTTCAGTTTAAAAATGAACTTGATAAATCTTACTTCGACAATTTTAAACAAATTTCGAAAAGTATACATTTTATATCTGCTTCTTCAGAAAATGCCCAGGCCAGATATATTACCAAGTGGATAAAAGAGCTTCGTGAAAAGGAGGGCGAAAAATTCAATCCTGCCAATACAGCTATAATACTGTGCAACGAATCTCTCTTATTGTCTGTATTACATAGTATCCCTGATGAAATTCAGGAATTGAATGTAACAATGGGTTTTCCCATGATACACACACCTATATTTAACCTGCTTAATCAAATTGCAATATTGCATGCAGAAGGTGTAATAAAAGGTAAAGAGAAAAGGTTTAACCACAGATATGTTTTACCGGTTTTACAGCATCCTCTGGTAAGAAAAGTATCAACTCAGGCTGAATATGTCGAAAACAAACTAAGAAAAGCAAATAGTTTCAGACCCTTGGCAAATGAGTTACAGGAAGATGACTTACTAAAGATCATTTTTTCAGAAGCAAATGACGCACAATCAATTGCAAATAAGCTGCTCGACATCTTAAAATACATGGGTACTTTTAAAAGGGATGACATCCCTGATGACTTTGATCCATTATATTCAGAAGCAGTTTTTCGTTCATTTACACTCATTAACAGGATTCACGATTTAATTAAAACGTCTGTAATAGATGTCAATCTGCACACATTCCATAAATTACTAAATAAAGCCCTTACAACTTCATCAATTCCATTTTCGGGAGAGCCGGTAAAAGGTTTACAAATAATGGGAATGCTTGAAACCAGAAACCTCGACTTCAAAAACATTTTAATGCTTTCTGTCAATGAGGGTAAATTACCTTCTTCTTCAAATGACATATCATTTATACCATATAATTTGCGTAAAGGTTTCGGACTAACCACTGTTGAACATAAAAATTCGATTTTCTCGTATTACTTCTTCAGAATATTGCAAAGAGCTGAAAATATAAGCCTTATGTACAACACTTCTACAGAAGGAACATCCAGAGGAGAAATGAGCAGGTTTATGCTGCAATTACTTGTTGAAACAGATCTTGACATTAAAAGATACAACCTGAATTCTAACATAGAGCTGCCTCAACCCTTTGATATCTCTATAAATAAAACAATTGAAATAACAGACTTTATAAAAAATGAAATAAACACTTTTTCTCCTACAGCTTTAAACAGCTATCTCGATTGCTCTCTGAAGTTTTACCTTAAATACATAGCCAAACTTAAGAAAAAAGACGAAGTAAGTGAAGACATAGACGGTTCGGTTATTGGAAACATATTCCATCATTCTGCACAAGAGATATATGAAGCAATGATGAAAGTAAATAATGAAATCATTGACTCTCATCAATTTGAAAAATGGATAAAGAACAAGCCTGAAATAGAAAGAATAGTCGACTATTATTTTCAAAAAGATTATTTTTTATCTGAAACACCCGATAATAAGCCTGAATATAACGGGCAACAATTGATAATCAGAAATCTTGTTATCAGTTTTATAAATTCATTGCTACAAACAGATAAAAAAAATTCACCAATAAAAATGATTGGTCTCGAAAAAAGTGTTTATAAAGAATTATCTGTAGAAACCAAAGATGGTCCTGTCAATTTAAAAATCGGTGGTATTATAGACAGGATAGATTTCACAAACGGGAAAACCAGATTAATAGATTACAAAACCGGAAAAGATAAAAGCAGTTCATTTAATATTGAAGAGCTTTTTTTTAGTGACAAAACAAGGCTTTCACACCATTTTCAAATAATATTCTATACCTATATTTTAAAGAAAACCACTAATCACGAAAATATAGAACCAAATATATTTTACCTTACATCTGTTAACAAAGAAAATAACAGCACTGCTGTTTTGGTTAACAACACTGACATTGAAGAGTTTGAGAAGTTTTTAATAATTACTTTTCAAGATCTGCTGGATAATGAGAAACCTTTTCAGCAGACAAGTGTTACAGATAGTTGTAAGTGGTGTGATTATAAAAAAATATGCAGAAGATAAACCCTGCAAATACAATCTTTCACTTATAAATATTAAATTTGCTATCATTTTAAACTTTAAAATTATGAAGAAGATTATTTTGGCTGTAGCCGCTGTGCTACTTTTCTTAGGACCTTTGACTGCACAGGAACAAGCATTAGGTTTACGCTTAGGTTCGGGAAGTGCTTTTGGAGGTGAAATATCTTATCAAAAATTCATTGCTGACCAAAAAAGAATCGAACTTGATTTGGGCTTTATTGGTAATGAAAATTATAATGGTGTTGCGTTAACCGGTATCCATCAATGGGTTTGGGATCTTGATGATTTAGGAGATGGATTTGCATGGTACGCAGGTGTTGGTGCCGGAATTAGAGTTTTTAATGGCATTGGAGCCGGCATCAATGGTCAAATCGGTATCGAATATAAATTTGAAGGAATTCCTATTCAATTATCAATTGATGCCCGCCCGGGTTGGTATGTTGGTAATGCCAACGGTTTCGGATATGGTGCAGCACTTGGTGTAAGATATGTTTTTTAATGTAATATGACAGATAAATCCCTGCTCAAAAAAATACGGACTCTCAAAATAAACGATTTTGTATATAATTTACCTGATGAGAGAATTGCGAAGTTCCCGGTTGAACCCAGAGATTCGTCAAAGCTTTTAGTTTTTGACAATGGCATCATTTCATCAGCAACTTTCAGGAGGCTTCCTGAATATATTGAAAAGAACAGTTTGTTAGTTTATAATAACACAAGAGTTATACATGCCAGACTAATTTTTCATAAAGATTCAGGTGCCAGAATTGAAGTTTTTTGTCTCGAACCAAAACAACCGGCAGATTATGCCCAAAACTTTCAGTCAACTTCAGAATGCGAGTGGTTATGTTTGGTTGGAAATTTAAAAAAATGGAAGTCCGGAAGTTTGAGCAGGGATATCCTGGTAAAGGATAAAAGTGTAAAGTTAAAAGCAACACTAAAAGAAAGACTTGAAAAAGCCTTTATAATTAAATTTGAATGGTCTGCCGGCCAGGATGAAGCAAAAATACCATTTTCTGATCTTATTGAAGCCGCCGGCAACCTTCCTATACCTCCTTATCTTAACAGAGACGCACAAGAATCTGATGAGAAAGACTACCAGACAGTATTCAGTAAAATAGACGGGTCTGTAGCAGCTCCAACTGCCGGACTGCACTTCACCTCTGAAGTACTTAGTGAACTTGACAAAAAGGGTATAAACAGAAGCGAAGTAACCTTACATGTCGGTGCCGGTACTTTCCAACCGGTTTTATCTGAAGAAATGGCCGACCACCCAATGCACAGTGAATTTATCTCTGTTGAAAAAGATTTTTTGCATCTTTTACTAAAAAACAAAGGAAGAATCACAGCTGTTGGAACCACATCAGTTAGAACTCTTGAAAGTTTATACTGGTTTGGTAACATGATTTATTTTAATCCCGAAAATAATTTGTCTGAATGGAAGCTTGATCAATGGCATGCTTACGACCAAAAAGATCAGATAGATAGCCAATCTGCAATTAAAGCTTTGATAAATTATCTAGACAATAAAGAACTTGACAATTTTACAGCTTCAACAAGATTATTAATAGCTCCCGGATACAAATTCAGAATTGTAAACACCATTATAACCAACTTTCATCAACCAAAGAGTACACTATTACTTTTAGTTGCAGCCTTCACGGGTGAAAACAACTGGAAATCCATTTACAATTATGCGCTAGATAATGATTTCCGGTTTTTAAGCTATGGCGACAGTTCTATACTCAAAGCACAGACAATAAACGAGAGCATTTGACGTTATTTTGTCATGCAAATCAGGCAAATATTCATTTATATAATTTTACTTTCAACTGCTGCAGGCTTGTATTCCTGTGGTGCCGGAGTTGCTGTTCGTAAAGCAGATAAACTTTATGGATTTGGTGAATATCATGCTGCTGCGGCTCAGTATGGAAAAGCTTATCGAAGACTTAAAAGCAGTGAGAAAGTTGAAAGAGCACATACAGCGTATTACAGAGGTGAGTGCTTCAGATTTCTGTCACAATCTTTAAAAGCAGAAACCGAATATAAAAAGGCTCTTAGATACAATTATCCCAATGACACATTGATTTTAAGGCTGGCTATGTCACAACATAAAAATGCAAAATACAAGGATGCTGAAAAAACATATCAACAATTTCTAAGTCTTCACCCGGAAAATGAACTTGCATTAAATGGTATTTATGCTTGTCACAGAGTTGAAGGATGGTTAAAAAATCCATCTAAATATGAGGTAAAAAAAGATCCTGTCTTTAACACCAGAAAAGGTGATTTTTCACCTGTACTTATACCTGCAGATTACAAGTCAATTGTATTTACTTCCTCATCAAGAATAAAGGAAGACAAAAAACCAAGTGCAATAACAGGGCTTCCCGATAACGATTTTTGGATGAGCAAACTTAATCAGGAAGAAAAATGGGAGAAACCTGTTTTTACTGAAGGAGAAATAAACTCAGAATTTGATGAAGGAACCGCTGCTTTTTCACCTGATGGAAAAACAATGTATTTTACCAGATGTGTTACTAAATCTGACTCTATAAAATCGAGTTCAAAAGTTGAGATTTTCAAGTCTGTAAGATCCGGTCAGGAATGGGGTGCTCCAGAAAAACTAAATTTATACAGAGATTCAACAGTTTTGTTTGCTCACCCTGCAGTCAGCCCGGACGAGAAATATCTATATTTTGTCTCTGATTTGAAAGGTGGGTTTGGTGGAAAAGATATTTGGAGATGCGAGATGAGTCAGTCTGCATTCGGGCCTCCGGAAAATCTTGGTAAAGAAATTAACACTGCCGGAGATGAAGTCTTTCCTTCATTCAGGCAAAACGGAGATTTGTACTTTGCTTCAGACGGGCATCCAGGTTTTGGTGGACTTGATATATTCAGGGCTAGTCCAAATGCAGATTCAAGCGGTTTCGTTGTTGAAAATGTGATGAGCCCTATAAATTCGAATGCGGATGATTTTGGGATTACTTTTTTTGGGAAAGAAGAAAGAGGTTACTTTTCAACAAACAGAAAAGAAGCAAGAGGCTGGGATAAAATATGGAGCTTCAACATACCTCAACCACAAATAATTGTAAAGGGCATTGTTACTGACAGATATGGCGAGATAGTACCTGATGCAACAATCAGGATAGTTAACGATAAGGGAATGAACTCAAAAACCAGAACATCTAAAGACGGAACCTATTCATTTAAAATTGATAAAGGTGCAGAATATGTTATGTTGGGTACATGCCGATCTTACCTTAATTATTCAAACAGATTTAAGTCTGTAAATAAAGATAAAGACACGGTTTATAATGCGGATTTTGTTTTAACACCACTACACAGACCTGTAAGAATTGAAAATATTTTCTTCGAATTTGATAAAGCAACTCTTCTGCCAGAATCGTTTACAGCGCTCAATGAATTAAAGAAATTATTGCTTGACAACCCCCATATTGTAATTGAAATTGGTGCACATACAGACAGGATTGGAGACGAAGATTACAATTTTTCTCTCTCTGAAAAAAGGGCAGCATCAGTTGTTAGTTATATGGTTGAACAAGGCATTGAAAAAGAAAGACTGATTGCAAAAGGTTATGGTAAGTCTCAACCAACAAAAGCCGATTCGTACATAACTGAGAAATATCCTTTCCTTATTGAAGATGCTTATTTAGACGAAGAATATATACTAACTCTTACACCTGACAGACAAGCAATAGCAGATCAGATAAATAGAAGATGTGAGTTTAAAGTTCTTAAAACCACTTACAAATTATTTTAATACTCGTTTTTTTTATGTAGGTTTGCTACTCTAACCAGAATTTTTAAAATGAAACAATATCTCGATTTACTTCAACGCGTTCTCAATGAAGGAGTACGTAAGGAAGATCGTACAGGTACAGGTACTATAAGCATATTCGGACATCAGATGAGATTTAATCTTGATGATGGTTTTCCTTGTCTGACAACAAAAAAACTTCACTTAAAATCTATCATTTACGAGCTTTTGTGGTTTCTTAACGGGGATACTAATGCAAAATACTTGCAGGAAAACGGAGTCAGAATCTGGAATGAATGGGCTGACGAAAACGGTGATTTGGGTCATATATATGGCTTTCAATGGAGGTCGTGGCCTGATTATAAGGGTGGAAGTATAGATCAGATTACTGAGGCTGTTAATACAATAAAAAACAATCCTGACTCCAGGAGAATTATTGTTAGTTCATGGAATGTGGCTGATTTGCCTAATATGAACCTTCCTCCTTGTCACGCATTTTTTCAGTTTTATGTAGCTGACGGAAAACTGAGCCTGCAGTTATATCAGAGAAGCGCAGATATTTTTCTGGGGGTTCCATTTAATATAGCCTCTTATGCGCTTTTATTAAAAATGATGGCACAGGTAACCGGATTGAAGGCCGGAGATTTTGTTCATACTCTGGGAGACGCTCATATTTATATTAATCATTTAGATCAGGTAAAAGAGCAACTTTCACGAGAGCCCAGAAAATTACCTGAAATGGTAATAAACGAAAGCATTAAAGATATTTTTCAATTTAAGTTCGAAGATTTCAGTTTAATCAATTACGATCCACATCCTCATATTAAGGGTGCGGTTGCAATATAAAAATTATGGAGAAAGCTATTATAGTTGCTATTGCAAACAATAACGCAATAGGAAAAGACAATCAGTTATTGTGTCATTTACCAAACGACCTGAAGCATTTTAAAGAAATAACTTCAGGACATACAGTAATAATGGGTAGAAATACTTTCTTTTCTTTACCAAAAGGAGCATTACCAAACAGAAGAAACATTGTTTTATCTTTTGATAACGAGCAGTTTGAAGGTTGCCAGACAGCATTATCTATTGAAAATGCCCTCGAAATGTGCTCTGAAGAAGAAAAAGTCTTTTTTATAGGTGGGGCGTCAATATATAGTCAGACATACCCTCTCGTAGATAAACTTTATCTGACAAAAATCCATGCAGACTTTGAAGCCGACACTTTTTTCCCTGAAATAGATTATAGTAAATGGCAACTTGAATCGTCAGAAATACATGAAAAAGACGACAAAACACCATATACCTATACTTACGAAAATTATACAAGAAAATTATGAGACAGAAAATAATGACTTTGTTTGCCATAATATTCAGTATGACTTTGGCAGCAGCAAACGGACCGGAAATACAATTTGAAAAAAAGACTCACGATTTTGGTAAGATAAATGAAGATGACCAAAGTGCAACTGTTGCTTTCAATTTCAAAAATGTCGGAACCAGTCCTTTGGTTATTCACAGAGCAACTGCATCCTGTGGTTGTACCACACCTGAATATCCCGAGCATCCAATTCAACCAGGAGCCTCAGGCACAGTAAAGGTTACTTACAGCACAGTTGGAAGGCCGTACGCATTTCAAAAAAGCATTACTATTTATTCTAACGATGCTAAAAACCCAACTACTATACTCATAGTCAAGGGAGATGTATTACCAAGTGTAAACAATCCAGAACTATCATATCCAAGAAATATGCAGGGTCTTAGACTAAGTAAATCGCAGGTTTCAATGCTTGATGCAAAAATTGGTAGCATAAAAACTGAAAGAATTGATTTTATCAACACCAACAGTTATCCAGTAAAATTAACTTTCAGAAAGATACCTCCACATATTAAAGTTTCAATTTCAAGTTCTGTAATAAATCCTAAAGAAACCGGATTTATTACAATTAAATACTTTGCATCACAGGCAAAAGATTATGGAAGAAGGGATGATAGTTTCTATATTGTAATAAATAAGGATATTAAAGCAAGTCAATATAACGAAATAAATGTAAGTGCTTATATAACTGAAGATTTCTCCCGAATGACAAATGCAGAAAAGGCTGCTGCTCCGGTTGCTGAATTTTCTGAAAACAGACCAAATTTCGGGAAAATGGCACAAAAACAGAAAAAAACACAAATAATCACTCTTGCTAACAAAGGCAAAGCCCCACTTTATATAAGAAAGATAGTACCTGAATATGAAGGTTTGAAAATCACTCCCGAAAAAACCATAGTTTCTCCGGGTAAGAGTATCAAATTGAATATTGAATTTAATTCAGGAGACTATAAGGGTAATGTGGTACAAAGATTTACAGTGTTTACCAACGACCCCAAAAATAGCATTACAAGACTTTTTGTAATGGCTCAGGTTACACAGTAAAAAACGAAAATCGTGGATCATCCGGAAAACAAAAATGAATATAAAGGTTTGACTGTAAACAAAGGCATCGAACAGCCACCGGTAGTAAACCCTTACCTCAAAAAAAAGGTAAAAAAAAAGGATTACAGTGTAGATGAATATGTTCAGGGTATTCTTAAGGGAGACAGAGTAATACTTAGTCAGGCTGTAACTCTTGTTGAAAGTTCAAGATACGACCATCAGATAAAGGCTCAGGAAATTATTGAAAAATGCCTTCCTCATGCCGGAAAATCTATAAGAGTTGGTATAACAGGTGTACCCGGAGCAGGCAAAAGCACTTCTATTGAAGCCTTTGGCATGGATTTATTATCAAGAGGCAAAAAACTTGCAGTATTGGCAATCGACCCAAGCAGTGAGCGATCAAAAGGCTCAATTCTTGGCGACAAAACCAGAATGGAAAAGCTTTCCGTACAAAATGATGCTTTTATAAGACCCTCTCCATCAGCGGGTTCTTTAGGTGGCGTGGCCAGAAAAACCAGAGAAACAATTATTTTGTGCGAGGCTGCAGGTTTTGATACCATCTTTGTTGAAACTGTAGGTGTAGGTCAATCAGAAACCGCTGTCCATTCGATGGTCGATTTTTTCCTACTTATTCAGATAACGGGAGGTGGAGACGAACTTCAGGGAATTAAGAGAGGCATAATGGAAATGGCCGATGGAATTGTTATAAACAAAGCCGATGGTGATAATATTCAAAAGGCAAAAGTAACTCAAACCCAATACAGAAATGCATTACACCTGTTTCCTCTAAGCGAATCAGGCTGGTCTCCTCAGGTATTAACATATTCAGGCATGACCGGAATGGGGGTAACTGAAGTTATAGAAATGATTTACGATTATATCAAGTTTACAGAAAACAGCGGTTTCTTCAGGCACAAAAGAGCTTCTCAGGCAAAATACTGGATGTACGAAACAATAAACGAACATCTTAAGAGCAATTTCTATCATGATAATGACATTGATAAGCTATTGGCAATTAAAGAAAACCAGGTATTAAACGAAGAAATTAGTTCGTTTACTGCTGCTCAACAACTACTGGACAAATACTACAAATCTAAAAACATGTAACAGCATATTTATATGAAAAAAATTAGTCTGATTATCACTTTGTTAATCTTTGCATTTGCAACACATGCACAAACAGATACTGTAAGAATTGCTTGTATTGGAAATAGTATCACTTATGGATCTGGCATTAAAAACAGAAGTACAGACAGTTATCCTGCTCAATTAGGAAAATTGCTTGGAGAAAAATGTAAAGTTGTAAACTTTGGATTAGGAGGCAGAACCCTTCTGAACAAAGGTGACAGACCTTACATGAAAGAATCATTGTATAAGAAATCGCTGGAATTCAACCCTCATATTGTAATAATAAAACTGGGCACAAATGATACAAAGCCTTTTAACTGGAAATATAGTTCGGAATTCAAAGGTGATTTAACTACAATGATAAACAGTTATAAAAACCTGCCTTCAAAACCGGTTATATATCTTTGTTACCCTGCTAAAGCATATTTCGCAGATTGGGGTATTAACGACACTACAATAGTAAATGAGGTTATACCATTTATAAAAGAAGTGGCTAAATCATCAAAGTCAAAAATCATAGACCTTCATGCAGCCACTTCAAATATGCCTGAAAACTTCCCTGACAAAATACATCCTAATGCAACCGGGGCCGGTATTATGGCTAAGGTAGTACAAAAAGCAATTATCAGAGACGTTAAAAAGATAAGTAAAAAATTAAATAGATAAAATCTTTAGTACCTTAAGCAATTCAGGGTCAACTGGTTTGTCATTCTTTATGGCTTTCGAGAAGGGTATTGCAACAACTTTATCATCGTCAATACCAAGCATTACATTTCTCTGTCCATCAATAATTGCTTCAATTGCAGCCTCACCAAGTCTGCTGGCCAGAATCCTGTCATATGCTGTAGGCGATCCACCTCTCTGAACGTGTCCCAAAATAACTACCCTGACGTCATACTCAGGGTATTCTCTTTTTACACGATCAGCATAATGCATTGCACCACCGGTTATTTCACTTTCAGCAACAAGCACAATACTACTGTTCTTAGATTTTCTAAAGCCATTTTTTATAAGCTCTTCAAGTTGGTCAACCTCAGTTGCAATTTCAGGAATAATTGCAGCCTCAGCTCCTGAAGCAATAGCTCCATTAAGTGCCAAAAATCCTGCATCTCTGCCCATTACTTCAATGAAAAATAATCTTTCGTGAGAAGAGGCTGTATCGCGTATCTTATCAACAGCATCCAGAATAGTGTTTAATGCTGTATCATATCCAATCGTAGAGTCTGTACCAAAAATATCATTATCGATAGTTCCGGGTAATCCGACTATAGGATAATTATATTCTGTCGCAAATATTCTTGCACCAGTTAATGAACCGTCACCACCAATAACCACAAGGGCATCAATTTCTTCCTTAACTATATTATCGTACGCAAGTTTTCTTCCCTCAGGAGTTTTAAACTCCTCACACCTAGCAGTCTTCAGAATTGTTCCACCCTGCTGGATAATATTACTTACATTTTGAGTTTTAAACTCTTCAATCTCGCCTGTAATTAGGCCTTTGTAGCCATGAAAAATAGCCTTTACCCTAAGTCCGTTGAAAATAGCTGCACGTGTCACTGCACGAATAGCAGCATTCATACCCGGTGCATCTCCACCT
>CAZFUO010000008.1:0-17200 GCA_964522065.1 uncultured Bacteroidales bacterium
CAGTTATACCATAACCAACTCTAAGTTTAAGGTTGTTCAACCAGTCCTTGGTGTTACCCATAAAGTCTTCGTCAGAAATTCTCCATGCTACAGCACCTGCAGGGAAGTAATCCCATTTGCGGGTTTCAGATAACCATGAAACTCCATCCCAACGATTAGATATTGTAAACAGATACTTGCCCTTGTAAGAATAATTCAAACGAGCAGCATAACCCATTTTTTGAGTTTTAGAATAGTCAGACTCTATATGTTGAGACGTTGCACCCATCAATCTGTAAAATGACCATGAATCTAAATTCTGACCACTACCCGATGCCATATTACTTTCAGTTTCATTCATAGACCATGACGAAACCAGTGTCGCACCAATATTGTGATCGGTATTTATGGTTTTGTTGTAAGAAAGAATATTTTCCCAGTTATAACCAAAACCATAAGCATTTGTAATAGAAGCGTGAGGACTACCTGCATAAGTTGGGCGGTTTGCATTAGCCTTTGCACCCCAATATTGACCTCTTCTTGAATTACTCAAAGTAGAACTCAAAATAGTCTTAAAGCTTAGACCTTTTAATGGAGTAAGTTCAAGAAATGCATTTGCATTTACATAAGTACTCTTTGTATTGTCAACAAACTGATCTTTAATAAAGTCACCAAGAGGTGTGTACTCGTTGTTTGAGTATTCATGAACAATATTTCCAAATTCATCATAAGCATCTCCCAATGGGAAAGAAGACAATGCTTTTGTAAAAGTATTTTTCACACCGCCATTCATATTAGAATAAGCAATATTAGTAACGAAACCAGCCTTTGCCCATGAGAAAATATCCTGATCGACATTCAATCTGATGCCAAACTTATCAAGATTTTCATTCTGCAACAAACCTTCCTGTTTATCATAATTTAAAGAAGCATACATTTTGGTCTTCTCGGTTCCTCCATTAATAGAAAGATTATATTTCTGAGTAGTAGCAGTGCGACCCGAAACTTCGTCAACCCAATCAATCCATTTTCCGGCATTATAAGCCGCCAGTTTATCAGCATCAGTTAAAATAGCTGACATATCTGCAGGATACTGACCATTTAGATATTTGTAAGACTCTCTCTGATAAGCAGTCCACTCGTCACCAATCATACCATGTTTATAATTAGGTGTACCACTAAAACCATAATATGAGTCAAAATTCACACTGGCTTTTCCCGACTTACCTTTTTTGGTTGTGATAATTACAACACCATTAGCACCGGCCGAACCATAAATAGCTGTCGAAGAAGCATCTTTCAATACATCAACAGACTCAACATCATTAGGATTTAGCTGATTGTAATTTCCGGGGATACCATCAATAATAAATAAAGGTGAGTTGCTACCATAAATAGACCTGGTACCACGCAGCAAAATCTCAACGTTGCCACCAATTTGTCCACTAGGTTTCACAATATCCATACCCGAAACCTTACCCTGAAGAGCTTCCATAACATTATTAGTAGGAGCCAATGTTATTTCGTCACTTTTTTTCGAAACCACGGCACCAGTAAGGTCTCTCTTCTTTACAGATCCGTAACCAATAAACACAACTTCATCAAGAAATTGCTCGTTAGGTGTCAGCTTAATACTGAATTGTCTGGTGTTGCCAATCGAAACTTCCTGAGAATTATATCCCAAATATGTAAACACCAAAGTAGATGCATTTTCAGGTGAAGTCAATGTAAAATTACCATCAATATCGGTAATAACACCTACTGTAGTTCCCTTTACAGCGACAGAAACTCCAATCATAGGTTGATTGTTTTCATCGACCACTTTACCTGAAAGCCTTGATGCCTGATTTACAGCCTTTACAGCTGCAAAATCGTTTGTACCTGCATTTGCATGAGGTAATGATAATGCAAAAAACATTGCCGATAAAGACATTATCAGCACTTTTCGCTTAAAGCAATTTTTACTTGCTTCAATTGGGGGGCGTTTGTTTTTCATTACAGCGTTAATTTTTAAATTTAGTTAGTAATTAAGAAAATTATATAAAGTTGTTTTAACTTGTCATGTGCTGTGCTGTGCTGAAATCAAAATTAATACAATTTTCCAATACTAATAAATCAAAATGGGTGTTATAAAACATAAAAAAAGGAGGGAAATAGTGATTAGTTTTAAGTTTTTAGTGATTAATCACCTGGTGCTGACATTTAGCGTTTAGATAGTCTGTAGAAAAAGGGGGTATTCAGAAAAAATATGTCACTATTGTTTTAAAAAAGCCAGATTAGACATCGATGTGTTCACTGAGCTCACTAAACGTGGGGTGGATATGTCTTAATACCAAACGATAAAAAAGCCATCAGCAAAAAAACAGACAACCACCATCTTACTAAAATCTAATCACTTATCACTAAAAACTATTCACTAACCACAAACTCCTCAATCCTCACCCTCCCCTTTCCATATGCGAAGATGCCGGCTCTCAGGCTCATAAAACCACCAAAGACATTGTGGTTGAAGCCTGTCATGTCAAGGCTGCGTTCGACGCGGTTCCAGTTTTTCGAGTCGCTGCTGAAATAGAAGCTGACTTCGTTGTCATCATTGAGTATTCTTAAAAAACCGTGTCTGCCTAAGGTGTTTTTTTCTGAGATTTTACGGTTTTTTTGGTTGTAAACTGCAAATGAGGCTGTATCGACTGAGATTCTGGCATTTGCGGTTTCGTTGTAGTAAAGACAGAGACCTGCAGTAACGCCTTCGTCGATAGTGTATTCTACTGTAACTTCATATTTGCGTTCTGATGTATTTACCAGCAGTGGAGTTGTGTTTTCAAAGGAATTGCCTTTGGCTGCAAATAGAAGGCTGCCATTGTCAAAGCTGATTCGCTTAGGGTCGTTATCTTTGAAAAATTGCCATTGAAGACCTAATTTTCCGGAATTAAAATTGTCGGAAAGGCCTGTTTCATGTTTAGACTTTTCGCCGGCAGGTAATGAGATTTTTGCGTCGCTTTTTACGCCTTTCTTAATTATAAACCAATCGTCTGAAGTCCATTCTACAGGTAACATCAGGGTTTGTCTGCCAAGGGTGTGGAAGCCTTTTTCGTATGCATGATAAAGTATCCACCAGTTGCCGTTTATATCATCTACCAGCGAGCCGTGTCCCTGGCTCCACCATAGCTCGTCGCGGCTTTCAGTGTGCACTATTGGGTTGTAGGGTGAGTTTACCCATGGTCCGTAGGGTGATTTTGATCTTGCCGAAACCACCATATGTGATGTTGCAGGGCCAGCGGTTCCGCCCTGGGCTACTGTCATGTAAAAATATCCGTCTTTGGTTGTCATTTTTGGAGATTCGAGGCAAAAGCATTCGGTACTCCATTCCTTTGGAAACTCCCAGCCATTGTAAACAAATCTTGGTTGCTCTACGGTTTTGAGTCCATCTTCACTTAATTTTGCAACATAACCTTTTGAAAGATAGAGATATCTGTTTCCTTCGTAATCAAGCATATGACCAGGATCGATAAAACCTGGCAGTTTCATATCAACCGGCTCACTCCAAGGGCCATATGGAGTTTTTGCAGTTACTACCCAATTAGTGCCTCCGGCTGGGAAATAAATGTAATACAAGCCTTTATGATAAATCAAATCTGGGGCCCAGACTGAGCCAACATACTTTTGTAATGCAAAAGAAATTCGCTTCCAGTTAACCAGGTCTGTAGAATGCCACACCAGCAACCCGGGATAATACTCAAAGGAAGAGTGTGTCATATAATAGTCCTTTCCCACCCTTACTATTGAAGGATCAGGGTAATCACCGCCAAGAACCGGATTTGTAAAATTATTTTGAGCATTTATACTAAATGAAAGTGAAAGTATTGCAAAAAAGCATGCAAGCTTTTTTATAAAGGCTGTTTTCATATTAATTAGATTTATTTGCATCTATTTCGAGCACATAAACAGGTTGAGCAGGTATGTTAACAGATTTCTCACCATCACCCTGCTCACTTCTTTGAACAAATATATTCAACTGGTTAGAGTTTTTCCATAGTTCAGTATCATAAGTTGGTTCCCACGCTCCCACTGAAAAGTTTGTAACATCTCTTACCTGCCAGCCTCCTTTACTTATATCATTACTAGTTGCAAGGCTCACTTTGCTGCCCCTTTCAATATCTCTGAAAATAAAATATGCGGCGGTTTTGCCACCCTTTTCGTAAACGGCAATTTTTGGTCTTGAAATTGGAATTAATTTGGTTCCTCCACCACTTAGACTGAATGGAGTTTTTCTCTTCATTACTTTTTGATTTTTCCAAACCTTGCCATCATTCCAGACCAAACGGTATTGAGGAACTGTTTCATTTTGGTCTCTCCAGTAAGTTACAATATATGGTCTGCCCTTTTTATCAGCAAACATACTGGTCTGATTTATCAACTCACTGTTTTGAGGGATAATGCACGCATATTCAGCATTTGTTGCAGTTATAGGTAAATGGTAAAACTCACCACTCGACTTTTTCCATGTCAAGCCTGCGTCTTCAGATCTGGCATAGCAAAGATCGTGATTGGTCTCGACTCCGGGGCTTTCTCTCCATACCCAAGAAAGGTGCATGACATCATTATTATCAAGATACAATTGCCAGTAAGCATTTCTCTTATTCTCACCATCAATTAGCACATCCTGTAGCCTGTACCACTTACTCTGACTGTGATCATATCTGTTTAAAACCAGATTACCCCTGCCCGATGCACCAGATCTGTATGCAAAAATCAAATCTCCGTTTTTTAGTTTATAAAACTCGGGATATGTCACATTAGACTCGTCATAACCTGTCATTGGCATTTTATCATGCAGCTCGAGCCCGCCAGGAGTTATGCTTTTAGTATAATTCAACTGATTACCATGGTGATCAAAAGCGACATGCAAGTATCCGGAACCATCTACCATTATACTTATAACATTGTGTGCATCGCTGCAATTGCCTTTAAACTGTGTTTTGTGTATTTGCCATTTATCTTCACCCGATTTTCTTTTTCCCAAAGTCATAAACGAGTTTTCATCATAATATGCAATGTACTGTGAGTCTTTATAAGTTACTAGTGAATTTGTCCTGAAAATTGTAGTATTTACTGAAGTTTTAGCATACCCTTTACTTCCAGCCAAAACCAGATTGTCCTGTAATAAAGGCGTCTTTCTTTTTAACCACAGGGCCATGTATTTCTTTGGAGTAATCAAAAATGGTCTGAAAATTTTCATGGTCTTCATTCTCCAGGTATCCACCATAAAGACCTCATAATTACTTAAATCAAAATCTTTTATCTCTCTGGGCACTTTCATATCCCATCTAAGAGTCAGGTTTTTTCCGAAATAAATTAAGATATCTCCTTTCTCCGAAACCGCATATTGATTGTCTCCCCAAAATTTATCGACAGGTTCGAGCGAGCCTGTTTGTTTTATAATATCTTTTAAGAACTTAATTCTTTCGACAGATTTTCCTCGTAACTCTCTGCCATAAATAAGGTGTAAAACACTGTCCGGTTTGGTTATGGTTTCGCCGTGACTGGCATATGTACCTGAAATTAGACTTTGCCAATATCTGAAAGTTAACTCTTTACCTTTAAGATTGCCCCATCTGTGCACAATATCACCTTCGTAACAAATTTCATCGTAAACCACAGGTTTTTTATATGCATCTCTTAAAATTACGGCACGACCAAAATCTTCTACAAGAGCACCGTTCTGTATGCTTGCATGAGTTAAATCTTTATTCCAGTTTTCAAAATATCTTTTACCGTTGTGTATTGAAGTTAAGTGCTTATAAGGATCTTCGGCTGCGATGGTCTTAATAAAGTCATTCCAGTCATCAAGGCTTTTATTTCTGAGAAAGTCATATTCGTTTGCTAAAGACCACCAGACATTGCTATAAGATGATAATCTCGATACCAGATATTTCACATACTGAATGTCTTGTTTTTTTGTCATTTTGTCAAAGCCCCATTTTCCTTCATCATATGGATGGAAAATTAAAATATCGGCTTCAATGCCCTTAGATCTGAGCATTTCAATTTTGTTTTCAATGCTTCTGAAAAAGTCGGGATTAAAATTGTTTAAATCCCAGACGGCAGTATCACCATCACTGGCTTTTCTTATAAAGGGAAAAAATGGAGGATTTACTTCAGTATAATCCTGAAATTGTGGAAATATACAAAATCTAACCTTGTTAAAAGGGCTCTTTTCAAGGCTAACCAGGGCTTTGTGAAAGCCTTCATCATTTTGATGTACAAGTGAATAGACCGTGGTTCCGAAGGGATAATAAGGAGTCTTGTCAGTGTATTCAAAATGGTAGGTCTTTCTGACTTTTACCAATCCATGATGATTTGCTGCAGGCGAAACGCAAAGAAATTCGCCCTGACGGCCGTCTATTTCACTTAAATTGCTTTCGAGACTGTATGTCCAGTGACCTGTCTCGTAAGGCATAAATCGTATTTTGTATGTACCTTCTCCGTCATAGAAACCTCTGACTTTTATTTTTGTGTCATTGTTTCTAAAAATTGCAAAAAGTGAGTCTTCCAGATAAGGATTACCGCCAGGTTTGTGTACCATTGATATCTCATATCTATCCCATTGTTTTACTTCTTCGATTGCCAGAGCAGTTGTAGAAAAAAAGCTGATTGTTGCAGCTAATAATACGATTAGTTTTTTAAACATACATTTTTAGTATTTCATAAATAACTCAGGAGTAAGCACATCGGGAGTTATTTTGATTTTATATATACTTCCTTTGAACCAGGAAATCTTATTTTGTCTTACGCCAAGAGATGTTATTCCTGATTTTATTGGATGCATCTTCATTTTGCCGCTGAGTTCTTTAACTCCGTTTACATAATTTGTCAACTCGCCTTTGTTTACAACGTAAGCAACATGATACCATTTATCTACTTCATGCATTTGGTTGAAATCAATGAGAGTTAATCCTTCTTCACCACACCTTAAGTAAGTATCCAGACACCATTCATTTTTTATAACTCTGGTTTCGAGCAATAGTCTGTCAGATTCTATAAGACCGGTATGAAAAAACCGCTGTTCTTTTTTGCCTTTCTTTTCTGGTCTGAACAAGACTTCAATGGTCATCTTTTCCAAGTCCTTAACCGGCAGTTTTTCAAGAAAAATCCCATCAGATTTTCCATTGAATTGCACTGCTTTACCCCATGGACTATCTATTATTTTTGGTTTACCTGTTAGTTTTATTTCTTTAGTTGGATTTTGTATAAAATCGGCTATAAGCCATTCACAACCACTCTCAGTCTGCGACATTAAATTTGTCGCAGACATAAGAATGATTAATAAAATTAGTGGTTTCAGAAATTTAAAATACATTACTTAACAAAGTTAGAAATTCTGCAATTTTTTATCTGCTTTAAAGCCTGACTAACTATCATTGCATTTACCTGAGCACCGGCTAATGATGTATGTGTATGATCCCCAAAATAGAATGAAGATACAACATCCTGACCAATAACATCATACTTGTCACAAACCAGTTTATTTAAGTCAATAAATAATGCGCCGGACTGTTCTGCTGCCTGTTTTGCCCAAAGAGCATAAGAATCATCATGTCTTATTACTTTGCCGTCTTTCCAGTCATTTCTTGGTATCAGACTAACTACAATAGGAATTGCACCTTTTGCTTTTGCATCAGAAACATACTTTCTTATATACCAGCCATATGTGTGAACTGTGACTGTATCTTTAGAAGGGGTTTCTATCATTACAAAATCCTTGGTTTCGTCTCCATTACCTTTTAGAGAAGCTCTGGCTCTGCCGGTATTGAATTCGCCTCCATCATTATGCCCGAATTGCAATAAGACATAGTCTCCTTTGCTAAGTCTGCTTAAAACATTGTCCCAAAGACCTTCAGAAATATATGTGCGGCTGCTTCTGCCTCCAAGAGCTCTGTTTATTACTTCACATGAGTCTGCATTAAGATGTTTGTCAAGAAATGCTCCCCACCCCCACTGTCCGTTTGAGCCTTTACCATCTCCGTTTTTAACGGTAGAATCACCAATTGTAAAAACTTTTACTTTTTTGGTTTTTTCGGTCAAACCTGGCTTTTTATCTTTTGATGCTTTAAGTGTAGAGGCTTTAATTTCAATGACATTAAATGACTGAGATAGCATTGTAAACTCAAATGTGTTTCCAACAAGCTCCATCTCAATTTCCTCAGGAACAAGATTGTCAGGTTTATCTAAAGTATTTACAGCCATAAGGTTATCAGACTGCATTCTTACAAGCAATACCGGTGAAACCTGTTGTTTGAAGTCGCTGAGACTAAATTTAACTGTCTGTGAATATGGTTGTTTATTGACAATCTTTATAATAATCGAACCTGTTTTGCTGTCTTTTACTGCACTTGAATAAATACCTTTTTGACCTGTTAATGGTTTTTTATCAGATACTGTTGTCAATACATCGGTTCCTTTATATCTGCTGTAAATTTGTTGAACATAGTAGTTAGGAGTTTTCATACTCCTTAAGTTGTCAAACCAGATTAGGTCAGGATTCCATTGCCATCCATCTACGTGAGCAAATAAGGGTGCATATGTTGCAAGTCTTACCATATCTGCATTTCTTTCAAGACCTGTCATAAATGCTGCTTCAGACAATGCAGCAAGGAAGTTGTTTGCTTTTTTAGATGGCTGATGATGTGAAGCGTATTCTCCTGCAAAAACTTTCGGACCTTTTCTGTCGTACTTGTCATATCTTGCAGCATTATCAAAAAACCACTCAGGGGCTTTGTAGTAATGTTCATCTACAAGATCAACTTTTAGTCTTTTCATTTCAGGCCACAGGTAATCAAAATCTTTACCTTCAGCTGAAGGGCCTGAACTACCAATTAAAACAATGTTAGGATATTTTGCTCTGATCGCTTTGCTGAAATGTTCAAGTCTTTCGGGATATTCTGGTCCCCATTGTTCATTTCCGATTGCAAGATATTTTAAATTGAATGGAGCAGGGTGTCCCATGTCTGCTCTTACCTTACCCCATGTTGAAGTAACAGGTCCGTTTGCAAACTCTATCAGGTCCATTGCATCCTGTACACATGGGTCAATTTCAGAAACCGGTACATGTGCATGACTGTCGTTGTTCTGAAACTGGCAGGCAAGTCCTACACTCAAAACAGGAAGTGGTTCTGAACCAAAATCTTCACATAACTGGAAAAATTCGAAGAATCCTAATCCGTAACTCTGGAAATAGTCAGGAAAAAATCTGTGAGGGAAAGTATAATGCCAGCGGTTTTCGTTTAATGGTCTGTTTTCAACAGGTCCGACACTTTTTTTCCAGTCATATTTTGTTGCAAGGTCTGTACCTTCAACTATACAACCACCCGGGAAACGAAATACTCCGGGTTTTAGATCTGCTAAAGCCTGAGCCAAATCTTTACGCATTCCTCTTTCACGGCCTTTCCAGGTATCAACAGGGAATAACGAAACATGCTCCATGTCAACAGGGCCAGCAGATGTAAGAAATATTCTCAAAATTGCTTTGTTTACAGATTTTCTGGCATTCATTACAACCTCATACTTTTTCCATTCTTTTCCTGAGATCTTAACATTTTGCTTTTCGATAACCTCGTTTTCTTCATCTATAAATTCTACTCTGATACTTTGATCTCCAGATTGAGCTTTTGCCCACACTGAAAACCTGTATTTGCTGTCTTTTGCAAGACCAATACCTCTGAAGCCTTCATTTTCAATACCAGTGTGCTTATGTGAATGACCTGCATTGTTTAGTCTGACGTAATTTGGATTTCTCTCAAAAGGCCCGCCTTTAAGCACATCTACCTTTCCAAAGGTTTTCCAACCCATAAGGTTTTGTGGAAATTCGAAAGAACCATTTTTAACCAATTCGGCATACAAACCTCCGTCTGCACCAAAATTAATATCTTCAAAAAAGATACCGTACATATCAGGAGAAACCGATATTGTCGATTTTTTTGTCTGAATGTTTATCTCAACATTATCAGACCAGGCAAATGCTATGCCTATAAAAAGGGCTAATACTGATAAAATCTGTTTTTTCATAAAAATGTTTTTATTTAAGATTATTGTTCACAAACAAAGGTGTAAGTCTGACTGGTTTAATAATTCCAGACGGCATTACAGGCCATTTATCGTATTTTGTGGTTTTGTATGCTACATCTACAAAATTAATTTCTTTAAAAATTCTCCATTCAACGCCCCTTCTGTCGTAATCTGCAATCAGGTTTGCAGGAAGATTGGTAACGTCTATTTCAATAAGATTTGTTTTACCGGGCTTAAGCAGTTTGCCAACATTAATTGTATAAGGCAAACTCCATACCGTACCTGCATTTACTCCGTTTATTTTTACTACAGCACTTTCGCAAAGTCCTTCAATATTAAGCATCCATTCGTCAGCCTTAACTTTTGGCATTTTATAGGAAATTTTATATTTCGCGGTTCCGGCATAAATATCTGCATTTTTGATTTTCAGACTTGTCCATGAGACAGGATCTCCATTCATGATATATTTACCAAGTATTTCAGGCATACCTTCCGTAAATGTAACTTCCCACTTGCCTCTTACCAGCAGATCTTTTGACTTTTTGGAGTTTTCATTTAATACATATGCCGGATAATCAGACTCATTAATAATTTCTTTATCGAAGGTTCTTAAAATAATAGACTCGCCAGGCATAAGCTGAACATAAACTTCGGTACGGCCATTTACGTTTCTTAATGCTGCCTTACCCTTTTTACCGCTTACCGGATTGTATACAATTGCCGAAACCGCATCTTTCCCAAGCTTTACCCATTTGTCAATACTTTTATTTTTTTGCATTGCAAAGAAATAGACAAATCCGTCGTCAAGACGCCTTCTTATAAATCCGGCATCATACAAAGCTGTAATTTCCTCACGGGTACACGGAGATTGATCAAGTATTTCTGTAAGTTCCTTTTTCGCAGTGCCCAATTTGCTTACAGTCTTTTTCAAATCAGATTTTCTGTTTTCAAAATCAGATAATCCCGGTACATCATCGGGCAATCTGTTTAAAAAAGCAACCTCAGCACCCTGTTCCTTTAGTTTAAGTAGCTGATTTGCTGTTGCCTCGGGCATATATTTGCTGTCTGCTACCAAAATCATTTTATACCTGTTACCACCTTGTGTAACAATGGCATTCTTTTCAAATTTAGCATTTACCAGCTGATCATCAGAAACATAGTCAAGATCATATCCTAAATCTCTTATTTTGAATACCAGTTTTTCAAAAGCCGGCAATTTTTCGCTTATTTTATGAATATCAAAAGCAACATAATGACCTTTACTCCATGTCTGCCAGATATCATAGATAGGAAAATATAAAAGAATTTCATTATCAGGTCTGCCTTCCTGCAGAAAAGACTGTACTCTTGCAGCATATTCATTTAATGAAGGCATATCCCTGAAAATCGTATTATTTGAGTTTACTAATATTGAAGCATAAAACAACCATCCAGGCCAGGCGGCTTCTTTTGGAGTGTATGGCGAACCGTGAAAATAAATTCTGTTGACTCCATTTAAAAACAATTGGTCCATTTCAGGTTTTATCTGCGATAAAGATGTTCTGAAATGCTCGGTTAGCCATGTCATACTTTCAGCAGAAGTATATTTTTTTCCGGTTACATGTGCAGCTGACGAAGAATATTTTAATGTTGCAGGGTTTGAATCACTTTCTTTATGCACACTATCAATTCTGAAACCGGGAATATCAAAGCGGGATATTCCAAAAGATTCGCATTCGGGAATATCTATGGCGCCATATAAATCTAATAAATTGCCTGGCGATCCATGAGCCTGATTTCTGGTTTTACTTCCGCGGCTGTTAGCCCATTTTGACCATGGTAAAGTGAAATTGTTCAGTAAAAGTTCTGATATAGTTAGTCTGTAATCACAAATAACTCTTGATTGTATTTTTGTATCACCCTCACCCATAAGTTCAGGTATATATTTTGAAATATCATACCCTCTTCTGTTTTTGAATTCTTCTATGAAATCGTTAGTCCAGTCTCCTCCGTACACTTCATATGAGTCATTAAAGAAATTTACAGGCATAGAAACTTCGTTTTTACTGAAAGCTTCGTCAAAGCGGTTAAGATATTTTTCTAATGACTTTTTATTAAAATGGTCCATTACCAACCCCTGCCCACCCGGAGCTGCTCTTTTCACCTGCTGGAAGGTTTTACCTGCAAACAGGGCAAAGATTGTCCCTTCTTTAGATGATAAAAACTTAAGGGAGTTATCTTTTACATCTTCGGTATTTAAAACTTCTCTTGAACCATCAGATCCTGCAAACAAAATTGCCTGTAGTTTTGCTGCTTCTTTTTGTTTTGCATCTCTGACTTCGATTTTTATATCTTGTGTGGTCGTTGACTTTTTTACCTGGATTTTTTCGACGATAAGCTTTGTGGCAGCATCTTCGCTTGAGATATGTGGACCTCCAAATGGCCAACCTGTCCCGTTGCTCATATCAACCTGAATATTAAGCCTTTTAGCTTCTTTTTGAGTATGATCCAACATTGACATCCAATCTTTTGACAAGTAGTCAATTTCCTTACTATCATTACCTTTAACTCCATAAATCGGGGTGATTTCAACTGCACCTATTCCTGCCTTCGAGAGTTGTTCGAGATTCCAGGTGAGATTTGATTTATCAACGGCACTTCCTAACCACCACCATCTTACACCGGGCCTGTTCTCTTTTGTTAGCTCAGGCCAGTCTGTATTTACGGCATTTATAAATAAAGCCGTAAAGAACAATAAAAAAAGTATTGCTGTTTTCCTCATATAATACAGTTTTGACAAAATAAATGATTACTGGTTTAAAGATGGTTTTAATTCGTCTGGAGAATCATTGGTATAAGTCTTTATTCTGTCAGCAGACTTTCTGAATAAATTTCTGATTACCTGTTCATCAAGTGAAAAATCAGGCCTGAATTTTGTTGATTTCATATACTCTGTTATGCTGTAAAACATTTGTCTTGCAACAGGCCCAACATTGTTTCCTTCAAGATTCATACTGGTTACCATAATTCTTCCTTTTCCAACTTTTGCTTCAAACAACAATCCTGATTTTCTGTTGTGGAACCATGTATCAATAGTCTGAATAAGTGGCCTAAATCCTTTAGGGAAATCAGTCAGTTGCATTACCTGAGTTTTATTCATCAACTCCCACCATCTGATATCGGCATGATAATTCGTTGGAAAATTCCTGAAAACCGGATGATAATTGTTTACTAAAATGCCAGTTGTATGTGGAGGCCTCATTTTAAACCATGAAGTATTCCAAAATACAGGAGTCAAAGTCTGTACTATGTCTTTACCATATTCAATACTATTACCTGCAAGCAACAAAACATCAGCACCTTCCTTTAGTTTTTTAGCAATATCATCGTTAAGCTGGTAGGCTACAATTATTTCACCTTTGTCTACAATATTCAGTTTCTCTGGATAAACATATATATCCCAATCATTTATACCCTCTGTATTTCCAACAATAACCTCCAGTTTGTATTCACCGGCTTTCTGTACAAAACCTAAATCGATATCAATTTTTCCTAATTGTATATTTGCACCGGTTTCAATAGCTTTTTCTTCTAAATATCCGGTTTTTATAACTGTGCCATACACATCTTTTAATTGCCAGTAAGGTTTAATAACCTGATATGCATTTTTGCCAAAATATGACAACTCGACATCAGCATTAAAGTGTTCGTTGCTGGTATAAACAAATTTATTAGTTCTTATAAGCGGAACCACAGGACCACAAAACTTTCTGAAGTCATTTGCAGTGCAATACCCCTTTTCATCCCAGAAAACATCAAGCAAACCAACAAGAGCAGTGCCCTGCCCTGAGTAATCGTTTAATGACAGCAACTGAAAGCCTGCATAATCGGGTGTTCTCATGGTCTTTTCAATTTCATGCTTATAGCACAATAGTTGCAATTTACCTGAAGCCATCATAAAATCGTGTCCCATATCACCCATATCGTTGTCAGCCAAATGCTCTTTAAACAACTCAAAGTTTTTTGCCTTATTTACTCCTGTATATTTTTTTATCTCATTAAAATTTGGAAATGCACACCACTGACCTGTTTCATGCGAAATAAAAGGAGCTTTAATTGTATCAATTTTATCTCTGAAGTCTGATAACGATTCAGGCATTCTGCCCCATTCCAAACCTCTCGCTCCTGCCTTTACATGATATTGACTTGCCGGTTGCCAAGCCCAGCTACCTCCAACAGAGGCTCCGGTATAAACTCTGCGATTGTCTTTTTCTTTCCAGTAATTAACAAACTTAGAAACCCATGCTACCCATCTTCCTCTGGGTTCATTACCACTGGCCAGCATCACATACGAAGCATAATTACCATATTGTTTTGTAAGTCTGATAGTTTCGTCCATCAGAAATTTATCAATAGGCTTACCATCTCCAAGTGAAGATCCATGATTTGGCCAGCTTGGGCCTTCCGGTTGTAAATACATTCCTGTGATATCAGCAGCAATAAAAGCAGCTTCCGGTGGACAGTAAGAATGGAATCTCATATGATTCAATCCGTAGTCCTTACAAATTCTGAAAATCCTAATCCAGGAATCAACATCCATTGGTGCATAGCCTGTAATTGGAAAACAGCAGTTCTCAACGGTTCCTCTCAACTGAGTTTTTCTGCCATTAACATAAAACCACTTGCCGTCTATCTTTATTTCCCGCATGCCAAACTGTACAGACTTAATATCTTTATATCTGTTTCCAGAAGTCAGACTTGCTTCAAGTTTATAAAGATTAGGATTAAATTCGTCCCATGTAAGCATGCCGTCTCCAAGATCAAGCACAAATTCATATACTTTTTTACCTGATGGAATTTCTATTAAATGCGATGAAATCGCGGTTTCGTGATTACTTGTTGAATTAAAGCTTTTTGCATTAAAAGTAAAAAGGCATTTTGCATTTTTCGAAACCTCATTAGCAAACTCAACCTTAACTTTTGCCTGTCTTTTGGGCAAATCAGGAAATATCTGAATATCATTTATATAAATCTTCGAACCCGCATTCAATGAAATTTTACCCACTACACCATTCCAGTTACCTTGTGTTTGATCGGTAAGGCTGTGTGAATCTTGACCAACATTAGCAGACTTAATTCTGTTGTCAATTCTTATTGTTAGTTTGTGTTTGCCCGGAGTCAAATATTGAGACAAATCAAAGACATGAGGAACACACATAGTACTGTCTTTGCCAACTTCCTTATTATCAACCCATATTCTGGTTTCAGTATGAGCTCTTTCAAGATGAAGTACTACTCTCGAATTTTTCCAGTTGTCAGGTATTACAACTTCTTTACTATACCAGGCCGGTCCGATATAATGCCTGTCAGGAGTAAGAAAAAATGGAAACTTTATATTACCAGGTTTCCTGAACTTCTCCATAGCCGGATTATAATAAAAGGAACTGTCATACAGACTTCCTGTCCATTGAGTTTTTAAATCCGGAATATTTCCTTTCAGATTTTCACTCATCGAGCCTGGCAAATAGATAGTTTCAACAAAACTTTTCTTAAACCACGACTCATTAACTCCAACATCTTCATTGTCTATACTGAATTGCCATGAGCCATCCAGAGAAATCACCTGAGCATTTACTCCAAACGATAAAAAAAGTAAACAAATTAAAAGTTTAAAAAACCTCATAAATAAATCACAATTTTTGATTTTTAATTATCCCCTGTCTATTCTCAGAAAGAATGTAGTACCTGAAACCTTATTTTTTTCAAACCAGATGTCTGCCTTAAGTTTATCGGCATAACCTTTACAAATAGCCAATCCCAAACCTGAGCCTTCTGTTCCACTTGAGACTGAAACTCCTATCTGATAAAACTTTTCAAATATTTTATCCTGAAACTCTTCAGAAATACCAGGCCCTGAATCACTTACAAAAAATATAATTGATTTATCGTCATAATTATACCCAAAGTCGATATCTCCTTTTTCAGTAAACTTAAAAGCATTGCTTATAAGATTGTATAAAATTTTGCCCAGTTTCACATAGTCTGCAGAAATCTTAACTGAATTGCTCTTTTCCGGCAAAACCAGCTTATAATCAATCTCTTTGACTAATTCTGTGGTAAACTGGCTGTAGATATTTTCAACCAGGTCATTAACCATAAATGAATTAACATCAACAACCTCCAGCCCCGACTCCAGTTTAGATAAATCAATAATATTATTTAACAGCACCAGCAACCTTCTGGCACTGTTTTCTATCATTCCTGCATACTTGTCAATATCCTCTTTTGAAAAACTTTCATCTTTAAGCAGAGTAGAAAAACCCAGAATACCATTTAAAGGTGTTCTGATTTCATGGCTGATATTAGCAAGAAAAGTATCCTTAATTCGCTCACTCCTTTCAGCTTTTTCTTTTGCAATTGTTAATTCGTTTTCGTACTCCTTTATCAGCGTAATATCTTTTATAACTACCATAAGCATCTGATTATTATCAACCACCAATGGCTTAACCGAAAGAAGTACAGGAATATTCATTCCCTTTTTATTTACTGCAAAATAATCTTTTTTATTTTCATTAAAACCAAACTGTGGATTGTTAATAAGCTCTCCTATAAAGTCAACATTCTCAAATTCACAACCCGGAATAATGCTTCCAAGTTTAAGGCTTTCAATCTCACTCTGAGAAAATCCAAAAAGCACCAGAGACTCCATATTAGCCTGTCTTATATTGCCGTTTTTATCAACAATAAGTGTTGCATCAGGAGAATTGCGGAAATAGTTCTTAAACTGCATTTCCGATTTCAATATCTCACTCTCTCTTAACTTCTTCTCAGTAACACTGTCAAAAATCACGATGAAACCGCTAAAAACAGAATTATTATTTTTAATATGAGTCATTGTACAAAAAACAGGTGTGGCAAAATCATTTTTTTCCAGCAAAATCACATTGCTAAAACTTTTCATACCTGCCTGTTCATATTTTACATTTTCAAAACTGAATGCACTCAAGCCAGTGTTTTCGTCTCTTAATCTGAAAATCAAATCTACATATTTGCTGTTTACCTCTGCAAATGTCCAACCTGTCAACACCTCTGCTTTCAGATTCATATACTTTATAAAACCGTTACCATCAGCAACAATAATTGCTTCAGACAACATATCCATAACAAGCTGGTACTTCTT